>NZ_BAAFQO010000004.1:0-159784 GCF_042849115.1 Lactococcus muris
CCATAGGGGGACTCAGAGGGGACTTGTATTACGGGATTAAGGCCGTTGCCAACATGGTTGCCAACACAGATGGCGATGTGGCAGCCCTGTGGGAAGGCAGCAACGAGGAGCATAGCGCCCTCGCCAAGCAGTTGGTGGATGAAGTCCGCAGCGGTATGCCAATCCTAGGTGAAATGACACCGGGTCAAACATTCTCTATGCGTGGCACGCAGTACCGCTATCTTGAAAACAAGGGTGACGGGAATCATTTGGTAAATACGATAGAGCCTCAGTTCAATAGCCAATGGAATATCAATCCTGCGACGGATAACTATAATGACTCAACTTTAGATAATAACATGAAGAACTGGCATGATAATCTGCCAAGTGTTGTTCGCCGTCAGGTCCAGCCCGTGCAGCAGGAGTTTACTGGAGTGGGGCCGGATGCACATATCAGTGAAAATTGGTTTTCTAATTCTTCAGAATGGGCCAGTGGATGGATCCCCGTTGTAGGAACACCTCATGCTTTTATTTTAGACTTTGAGAATCCAGCCTTTACGGCTGCTTTGAAAAATGACTTTGCGGCAGTTGACTCTAACGGCGAGAAGAAGGCCTTTGCCCTTTCTGTAGCAGAAGTCAATCATCTTTCGGGTCCAGGCAAAGCTTTTCCAACTATGGCTTCACGTACCAGTGTAGGGGTAACACGAACACCATTTGGGGAGTGGCATCCTTGGTTGGTAATGCCAGTAGGAGGTTCAACAGGAACATTTAATGTAATCAATCATTGGAATGCGACGAACTCAGCGATAGGAGGACAGTGGCCCGCCCTCATCCTCCGCGACCAAGACGGCGCATGGACATCAAACATATAGAAGCAGTAACCAAGTGATGTTTATGATTGCTTGGTTTTTTATGTTGCTTTCGTCTCGGCATTTGATAGTGATAGCCTGCTAGAATAAGAAGAGAGCGAAAAGATATGTGCTAGAGCATCTTTCCTTCTTCAGAAAAGCAAAGTTATCGCTTCGGGGTCATAATTAGTCCGTGCCCGGTAACGGAGTATGTTATAATATAAACATGACAAAGGATATAAAATTAATCGCTTTAGAAATGACAATCAATTAGTGGATACAATCTAACAAAATAAATAGCAGTAATAAAAGGGATATTGGTAGTTTTTAAGCTTGAAATATTGAGGAAATCGTTAAGCGATATTTTTTTGAATTATAAGTGATTAAGTATAAAAACTAAAATTGTTACATAGTTTATTATCGTTAAAAGGTTGGTAATCGTTAAATGATATGTTTTCTTGAAACCTTTGATACATTTGAATAGTGAAAAGCCTTGTTTCAAGGCTTTTTAGCGTATAGGGGGCAGCTATCAGAGTGAGAGTAAAACATGAATGTTTAGGTCTGATAGTCCTAAAAGACTATATCAAGAGTATTTAAAGTTGTTGTGAAAATATCGCAGAATCAGAATTTGAGCCTATTTTCTCCTTCTGCAACGAAAATAATCTATCTGGGAGCCCCCCAGTTTTTTGTCCCAGGCTCTTTGATTAATTATTGTTAATGAAGTTAATCATCCAGTTACTGACATCAGAGTCAGTAAGCATAGGAATGATAGATTGTCCAAAGATGACAGGACTATATTATCCACCTATTGGAAAATAGACTAGTTTTATCAAATTCTATAAGAATAAATACAGGAGGTTCAGGAGACGGGGCCTTTTTTATGAACAGTCCCCAGTAGCTGATGATACTTTGGCACAAAATGGTAAATGATTGGCATGAAATGTTGTGGCAATTGCCGTAACAATCCCTTATAATAAATACATAAATCAAATAAATCAAAAGAGGTTATAAATATGTCTAACAAAAAAGTGATTTTGATTACAGGTGCATCATCAGGTATGGGAAAATTGTCAGCTCAAGATTTGATTAAAGCAGGTCACACGGTTTACGCCGTAGCACGAAGTGTTGATAAGATGAAAGACTTAGAAGCGCTAGGTGGACATATCATGAAAATGGACGTGACAGATGAAGCTGACATTGAGGCGGCAGTCAAAAAAGTAATTGAAGAGCAAGGTCGTATTGATGTTCTTTGGAATAACGCTGGCTATGGTCTTTACGGTCCAGTTGAAGATTTGTCTATGGAGAAAGTTCAACAACAATTTGAAGTCAACGTCTATGGTGTTGCTCGCTTGACAAAAAAAGTTCTTCCTTATATGCGTGAGCGACGTGAAGGTTTGATTATCAATACCTCATCAATGGGTGGAAAAATTTACACACCACTTGGAGCTTGGTATCATGCAAGTAAACACGCAATTGAGGGTTTCAGCGATTGCCTCCGTATGGAAGTCAAAGAGTTCGATATCAAGGTGGTTGTCCTTGAGCCAGGTATGATTAACACAGGCTTTAATGCGACTGTTGCTCAAAACTTCTCTTATGAATCAAAAAATGGACCTTATAAACGGTTAGTCAATGGTTACATTAAGCAGATGGAAAATAACCCAACACCAGGTTCAAAACCAGAGGTTATTTCACGAACTGTTTTGAAAATCATCAACGCTCGTAACCCTAGAACTCGCTATCTTGTTGGTCGTGGAGGAAAACTTCTTGTTGGAATTCGCCGTATCTTCGGAGATAAATTCTTTGATATGATGATGATGGCAGCAATGAGATAGATGAGGCACTAATAAATCTTTCATGGTATAACGATTATCTAAATAAGGAAAACAAGGAAAATGAAACTTAACATTACTAATCAATTTCAAGATTTTTTGCAATCCGTTGGTGTAGACCTACCTTTGCTTTTAGAAAGGGCAAATGTGCCTAATAAACTCTGGAAGGAAGAGATTAGTTTAACCGATTTAGAATATTATCGGCTCTTGCAAGAATTCGATCAAGTCATGACGGAAGAAAATATCCGCCAACTTAGTCAGTTTTCTCATATTCAGATGTTTGTACCAGCATTTTTTGCCGCTTTATCTTCTCCAAATGGGTTAGAAGCTCTCAAGCGTTTTGCCCGCTTTAAAAAAATTACAGGTCCAATTGTTGTGGATAGTATTGAATTAGAAAATACCGTCGAAGTCAGCTTTAAGTTTATCCATGCTAACATGGAATTGCCTAAGTTTTCTGTTCTTAATGAGCAGTTGTTAGTGCTGAGTTTGTTGCGAACTGGTATTGGAGCTCAGCGCTTATCCTTAGTTGTCGAAAGTCCTTATGATTATGATGACGTGACACTGGAAACCATTGGGGCTCAGGTTCAGAAAGGGGAAACCAACCGTCTGATTTTTGATAAGACTGATTTGTTCAAGCCATTTCTAACCCAGAACAATATCATGTGGCAATACTTGGAACCCGAGCTGAATCAACACTTGGCTCGTCAGGAAAGAGAACAGAGTTTTACTGGTCATGTTCAACAGGAACTTTACAAAGCCATATCAAGTGGATTTTTTTCAGTGGCGGACATATCACGCCATTTAGGTGTCAGTGTTCGAACACTACAACGAAACTTGACATCAGAAAATACAACCTTTAAACAGGAATTACAGGCTGTTCAGAAAGCAATGACTTTTTCCTATATAAAAATGGGGTTACCAACAGAGGAAATTTCATATTTAGTTGGGTATAGCGAAGTAAATGCATTTAGTCGAGCCTTTAAAAAATGGACAGGTAAAACAGTAACAGAATATAGAAAAGAAATGTTCTGATGAAACAAAGTTTAAAAAGATGTTCGAAAATTATCTTTTTACTGATGGCAAAGTCATATCCATGTGATGTGGCTTATTTTTATCATTGGAAAAGAAATACTAAAAAATGATATAATTATACGATAAAACCAAAACGTTAAAAGAGTCACACCTTTAGAGCTTTTTGCGCCCCCTAAACCGAAATAAGGAGAAATTGTATGATAAAATTAATCGCTTTAGACCTTGACGGAACCTTACTTAACAGTAAAAAGAAGATTTCCGTTCAAAACATTGAAGCCATACAAGCAGCAAGACAAAAGGGTGTGGAGGTTGTTTTGACAACAGGACGGCCTTTGGCAGCCATTCAACCTTTTTTAGAGACATTGGAAATGCTGGATTTTGATGATTTTAGTATTACTTTCAATGGTGGACTGGTCCAACGCAATACAGGTGAAATTCTCTCTAAAAAAGTGTTGAGTTACGATGATATACGCTTGATTAAACAAGAAACTTCTGCTCTGGAAATCCCTTGTGACATCTTGAGTGACGACATCGTGTATGTCACCAAAAGCGCGCGTCCTTCACAGTATCCTTCCCTTAACAGCCTTCTGGAATTTCATCCAGTAAGCTTTGACCAACTGCCACAAGATGGGATTTACAATAAAATCGTTTCCTGTACAGATGCTGACTTTCTTGATGCGCAGATTCGCAAGTTTCCAAAAGAATTATTTGAGCGGTTTGAAATTTTTAAGACACGTGATATCTTATTAGAGTTCATGCCTAAGGGAATAAATAAAGCGTTTGGTTTATCAAAGCTCATCGAACAGTTAGGACTCACACCTGATAATGTCATGGCCATGGGAGATGAGGAAAATGACCTGAGCATGATTTCGTGGGCAGGCTATGGTGTAGCCATGAAAAATGCCGTGCCAAAAGTTAAGCAAGCAGCCAATATCATTTCAGACTTTACAAATGACCAGCATGCAGTCGCCCAAGTGATTCAAGAATATGTCTTATAGGAGGAAATATGGGATTATTTGACCGTTTATTTGGTAAGAAAAAAGAAACCGAGAAAGTTGTTGAAGAAGTTGAAGTTAAGGAAGAAGTCGCTGGGGGAAATGATGAATCTGAGGAGCATTCGGAGCCTGTAGAATATGTCATTTTTTCTGAGCAAGCAGGAGAACTCCTGAACGAAACAATGCCTGAAATTCTTGCAGAGCTCGGCTCAGAAAGTTCACCATCAGATGAAGAAAGGGAAAACTTTCAAGAAGAGTCTGATGTGCTCGAAGAAGAGATTAAGGAGATTGAAAGTTCAGAACTTGCTGAAGAAGTTGTTTCTTTGGAAAAACAGAACGATGAACAGCTTTCTAAGGCTTCTGCACCTGTAGAAGCTCAAGAAGAAAAGACAGCTCATAATCTTGAGGAAAAATACGACAAGTCCTTGGAAAAAACGCGAAAGACCTTCGGAGAGCGCTTCAATGCCTTTTTAGCAAATTTTCGCTCTGTAGACGAGGAATTTTTCGAAGAACTTGAAGAAACGCTCATCATGTCAGACGTTGGGGTTGACCTAGCCTTGGAAGTCACAGAGGAGTTGCGACATGAAGCAAAGCTAGCAAATGCAAAATCGCAAGACGCCTTGCGTCAACTCATTGTTGAAAAAATTGTTGATAAATTTGATGATGAAAAAGTACCTTCTGATTTGAATCTACAAGAAGGTTTGACCGTCTTTCTCTTTGTGGGAGTGAATGGAGTTGGTAAAACAACGACCATCGGTAAACTTGCTCATCGTTATAAAGAAGAAGGGAAAAAAGTACTTCTTGCAGCTGCGGATACATTCCGAGCAGGTGCTATTGACCAGCTTGTAGAATGGGGCAAGCGTTCAGATGTTCCAGTTGTAACAAAAGCAGCGGGGGCTGATCCTGCCAGTGTTGTTTTTGATGCTGTAGAAAAAGCCAAGACTGAAAATTACGATATATTGCTCATTGATACAGCTGGACGCCTTCAAAATAAAGATAATTTGATGAAAGAGCTTGAAAAAATAGGGAAAATTATCAAGCGTGAGCTGCCTACAGCACCGCATGAAGTTATCTTGGCTCTAGATGCAACGACTGGTCAAAATGCGATTCAGCAAGCCAAAGAATTCAGTGCAGTGACACCGATATCAGGGATTGCTTTGACTAAGCTGGATGGTTCAGCAAAAGGTGGAATTGTTTTGTCCATCGTTCAGAGTTTGAAAATACCTGTTAAATTAGTAGGATTAGGGGAGCGGATTGACGATCTTGCTGATTTTGATGAAGAATTTTTTGTACGTGGCTTGTTTAAGGAACTCATCTAAACAGATATTCCCTCAGAAAGACGAACGATTAATAAAGGACACTAAACGACAGGGAGAAAAATGGAACCTTCTAACTAATAAGGTTCCATTTTTGTAACTTTTGGATAGAGAGGTCTTGTCGAGCTGATTCCTCAAAAAGAGCATTTTTACTGTGATGTCTTGAACATTTGCTTTTCGAAGAAACTCATCGAGACTTGAAAAAAAACGCAATTCAAGGTAAAATGAAAGGGTCTAGTTATAAAACTGTTTTATATAGAAAGGCTGTCATGTCGTATTCAAATTTGAAGTTGTTTGCGCTTTCATCTAATCAAAAGTTGGCTGAAAAGGTTGCAAAGGAAATTGGTATCCAAGTTGGGAAATCGCGTGTACTCACTTATGATGATGGTGAAGTCGAAGTCAAAATTGATGAGAGCATCCGTGGGGAACACGTCTTTATCCTCCAATCAACAAGTGCTCCAGTCAATGAAAACTTGATGGAACTGTTGATTATGATGGATGCTTTGAAACGTGCGAGTGCTGCTTCAATCAATGTGGTAATGCCTTATTATGGGTATGCGCGTCAAGACCGTAAAGCGCGAGCGCGTGAACCAATCACATCCAAATTAGTTGCCAATATGCTTCAAATTGCAGGTGCAGATCGTTTGATTACTTTTGATTTGCACGCTGCTCAGATTCAAGGCTTTTTCAATATTCCAGTGGATCATCTTATGGGGGCTCCATTAATCGCGGAATATTTTCGCCGTCATGGCTTTGCACAGGGGGGAGACCTCGTTATCGTTTCACCTGACCACGGTGGCGTAGGGCGAGCGCGTAAGTTGGCAGCTTTCTTGAAAGCACCGATTGCAATTATTGACAAGCGCCGTCCACGTGCGAATGTTGCAGAGATTATGAACATCATTGGTGATGTTAAGGGGAAAAAATGTATCTTGATTGATGATATGATTGATACAGCTGGAACGATTACCCTTGCAGCAAATGCTTTGAAAGAGCTTGGGGCTACAGAAGTTTATGCGTCATGTACACATGCTGTTTTATCAGGGCCAGCTATTGAACGCATTGAAAGCTCAGGGATTAATAAGCTTGTCGTTTTAGACACTATCGAAATACCAGATGAACGTCGCAGTAAAAAGATTGTTGAAATTTCAATTGCCCCCTTGCTTGCAGATGCAATCATCCGTATCCACGAAAAACGTCCGTTATCGCCGCTTTTCGAATTACATATCCCTACTGAAAATTAAGAGCAAAGTGGCCGAACGGTCACTTTTTTGAAAAATGGAAATAGAAAAAATAAAAGAACTTTATCGTGATGTTCCAGAGGCTGAACTTACGGCACGGGAACGTACTTTAGTCGCCTTGCTTTCAAGAACTTCTGCTGATTTTTCCAGATTACCTGTAGGACGTTTTCGCATTTTACAGTTTTCAGTCGCAGATTTTCCGGAATTTGTAGAGAACTTACGTTTTGTCTTGCCTGACTTGATCGGTCAAGATAGCGAAAAACAGTTTGTGATTGAAGAATATACGGGAAAAAACTTAAGCAAATCAGAACTCTCTGACAGTCTGCGCGTTTTGTCACAGGACATGGGAGAAAAGCTAGAGAGTTACATTGGGAGCTTTGCGTCGAGAGAGGATTTGGCTAAGGTTTATGCGGAAGAGTCAGAGTTTTTTAGGCAAAGAGCTAGCTTTAGTGAAGTTATACTTGCACACGCTTTAAGTCAAGTCGACAGCACACTGCTCAATAATGTAAAGCAAGAACTGCTCCAAAGTCCAGACGACATGGAACTGGTTCGAGCGCTTTACACAACTAAGGGAAACCAAGTGGCTGCAGCAAAGCTTCTCTACGTTCATCGGAACACCTTGCTTAATAAGATGAAAAAATATGAACAGAAGTACGGCTTGCAACTTATAGGGAGTGATCTTGTTTTAGCTTACAGCTTGATTGGGGCAGGGTTGGATAGAGTTTTCCCGCTTTCTTAGGTAGGTGATACTTATGGTAATGGACTGTCCGCATTGCCTTTAAAAGCACTAGTGAGAAACGTCAAGCTTTATGAGGCGAGGTGAAGGATCTTATGAGACAGTAATCAAGTCATCCTCTGAAGAAAAGCAGAAAAAATACTTTTTTGGTATAATAAAGCTTAATATTTGTAAAAGTAAATTATAAAAGTTTTAAGGAATAAAATATGGAATATAAACACAATGAGATTGAAGCCAAATGGCAAAAGTATTGGGCTGAAAATAATACTTTCCGCACAGGTACAGACAAAAACAAACCAAAATTTTACGCATTGGATATGTTTCCTTACCCTTCAGGAGCAGGACTTCACGTGGGCCATCCCGAGGGTTATACAGCAACGGATATTCTGAGCCGTTACAAGCGTGCACAAGGCTATAATGTCCTTCATCCGATGGGCTGGGATGCTTTTGGGTTGCCTGCAGAGCAGTATGCGATTGATACAGGGAATGATCCAGCTGAATTTACAGCTAAGAATATCGCCACTTTCAAGCGCCAAATTAACAGTCTTGGCTTTAGCTATGACTGGGAGCGGGAAATAAATACAACAGATCCAGAGTTTTACAAGTGGACACAGTGGATTTTCACTAAACTTTATGAAAAAGGTTTAGCTTATGAGGCAGAAGTACCTGTAAACTGGGTAGAGGAACTGGGAACAGCTATTGCAAATGAGGAAGTCCTCCCTGATGGTACTTCTGAACGTGGAGGCTATCCTGTTGTCCGTAAACCTATGCGTCAGTGGATGCTCAAAATCACGGCTTATGCAGAACGCTTGCTCAATGACTTGGAAGAGCTCGACTGGCCTGAGTCAATCAAAGAGATGCAACGCAACTGGATTGGAAAATCAGTGGGTGCAGATGTGAATTTTAAGGTAGAAGGTAGAGATGAAACATTCACCGTCTTCACCACGCGCCCAGAAACACTCTTTGGAGCGACTTTTGCCGTTCTTGCACCAGAACACCCATTGGTGGAGAAGATTACAACAGCAGCGCAAGCAAAAGCTGTTGAAGAGTATCAACATCAAGCTAGTCTGAAGTCAGACTTGGCACGTACAGACCTAGCAAAAGATAAGACTGGTGTGTGGACAGGTGCCTATGCAATTAATCCTGTAAATGGTAAGAAAATGCCAATCTGGATTGCGGATTATGTACTTGCCAGCTATGGTCATGGGGCCGTCATGGCAGTGCCTGGGCATGATGAACGTGACTGGGAGTTTGCCAAGGCTTATGATTTGGAAATTGTCCCTGTTTTCGATGGTGGGAATGTTCAGGAAGCTTGCTATACAGAAGGCGGAAAGATGATTAACTCGGACTTTTTGAATGGTCTGGAGAAGGAAGAAGCTCTTGAAAAAATAGTTGCCTATCTTGAAGAAAAAGGCATCGGTTCTCGTAAGGTAACTTACCGTCTGCGTGACTGGCTCTTTAGCCGCCAACGCTATTGGGGGGAACCAATTCCGATTATCCACTGGGAAGATGGCACAAGTACTGCAGTTCCAGAAGATGAGCTTCCATTAGTCTTACCAAAAACGTCGAACATCAAGCCCTCAGGTACGGGAGAGTCACCTTTGGCTAACTTGACAGATTGGTTGACTGTGACCCGAGAAGACGGTGTAAAAGGGAGACGTGAAACAAATACTATGCCACAGTGGGCTGGTTCTTCATGGTACTATCTTCGCTATATAGATCCGAAGAACAGCAAAGCTATCGCTGACCCAGAACTTATTAAAGAATGGCTTCCTGTAGATATTTATATTGGAGGAGCAGAACATGCCGTCCTTCACTTGCTTTATGCGCGTTTCTGGCATAAGGTACTCTATGATTTGGGAATTGTTCCAACAAAAGAGCCTTTCCAAAAGCTTTTTAATCAAGGAATGATTTTAGGAACTTCTTATCGAGACAGTCGCGGTGCTTTGGTTGCTACGGATAAGGTTGAAAAGCGCGAGGGTTCATATTTCAACATCGAAACAGGTGAGGAACTTGAACAAGCACCAGCGAAAATGTCTAAGTCATTGAAGAATGTGGTTAATCCTGATGATGTTGTGAAACGTTATGGCGCTGATACTTTACGTGTTTATGAAATGTTCATGGGACCTTTAGATGCAAGCATTCCTTGGTCAGAAGAAGGACTGGAAGGCGCACGCAAATTCTTGGACCGCGTGGTACGTTTGCTCAGCAACAGCACAATCACAGAAGAAAATGACGGCAGCTTGGATAAGGTTTATAATGAAACGGTTAAAAACGTTACGGAACGTCTGGACCACATGTTGTTCAACACTGCGATTTCACAACTGATGATTTTTGTTAATGCTGCCAATAAAGCCAAAACTCTGCCGCTTGAATACGCCAAAGGTTTTGTCCAACTTTTAGCGCCATTTGCACCTCACCTTGCGGAGGAACTTTGGGTAGAGCTTGGAAATGAAGCAGGAATTTCTTACGTACCGTGGCCAACATATGATGAAAGCAAACTTGTTGAAAACGAAGTAGAAATTGTTGTGCAAATTAATGGTAAACTCAAAGCAAAAGTAAAAATTGCAAAAGACTTACCGAAAGATGAGTTAGAAAAAGTTGGACTGGAAGCAGTAAAAGTTGAAGGAAATATCGTCAAAGTTATTGCAATTCCAAATAAATTGGTAAATATTGTAGTTAAGTAAAGTAGGTCTTTCAAACAAGACTGTTGAAAAGAGACGGGGCAAAGGCCCGACAATAAAAACACTTAATCATGTGTATAAGAAAATACACAGATTAAGTGTTTTTTTACGCGTTTTGGATGAATTTAGTCTTTTTTAATTTTGTCCCTGACTTTATATAATTCTATCTTTATTACACAAGACATCGTGTTAAAGAAAAATTATGTAAAATTTTTCAACAGTTTCGACTCAAATTCACTGTAAAGGTATGAACGATATTTTTGATGAGAGTTAACTATGTCAATGGCGTTTGTTCTATGTTTTTAGGAGATTTAGGGTGAAATGGATCAAAAAAGTTCATTTCCTACATTGTATCCCAAACCTTGCTCTTTTTACACGCCTTACACACAGTATGAGAAACAAAAAGTCAGGAAACTTGTGCATTTTTTGCTACAATAATTAGTGAGTTTGCTGTTTGATTTGAGATAAAACCGCAAATGATTGAATGAGAGAAAGAGGGAGTCATGCCTTTTTATACAACGAACGACGGCGTTCAAATTAATTATCACAGTTATGGTCAAGCAGGAAAGCAGGCTCTGGTTTTTATTAACGGTTATTCTGCCAGCGAGGTGACTTGGGCTTTTCAAATCGATTTTTTTGTTTCAGCAGGTTATCGCGTTATCACTTATGACCATCGTAGTCATGGGCAGAGTCAGGAAGTGGATTATGGAATGACTCTTCACCGCTTGGCTACAGATTTAGAGGAACTCATGACTTTTCTACAGTTGGAGAAACCCATATTAGTCGGGCATTCGATGGGGGCAGCAACTATTATGGCTTATGAAGAACTCTTTACAGATGCGAGGTTGACGGCCATTGTCACGGAGGATCAGGCACCGACATTTATGAAAGCCAAAGATTGGATGGACGGAAATACGGGAAAAACACTGGGCGAATTAGAACATTTTATCAGGGACTTTCCACGCACAAAATTAACGAATCGTCAACTCACAGGCCAAGTCAAGCGGGTTCTTGGAAAGGGCATGCTTCCTTTTGATTTTCAAAAGCACCAAGATTTATTGCAGAACGTGATTACACAGGACTGGCGGAAAAATCTTACAAGAGAGCGCGTGCCGCATCTTTTCCTTGCTGGCGGTCACTCGCCAATCTTTCCACCAGAGCATGCACAAGCTGCTCGCAAGCTCCAAAGGAATACACTCTCAGAGGTAAGTGTTTTTGAAGATTGTGGACATATTCTTCATGTTGAGAACATTGAGGCTTTTAATGAAAAACTCCTTACTTTTATTGAAAAGATAGTGTGAAAAGACTGGAATTAAAGGGCGAAATTATCTGAAATCAGCTAAAATATATAAGCAAAAAAAACGTTCCATTTTGGTTAGAAAATCGAGCGTTTTTTTCTTTTTGAATTTCTCTCAGTTTTTGAATTTTTCCTTATCCGTAAGCAGCATCTTATCTTCCTGCGCTTCCAGGTACTCTAAGAAGATTATTTTGAGTAAGGCTGCCACAGGAACTGCAACAAACATTCCCAAGATTCCGAAATAAGCACCGCCTATGGAAATAGAAATGATAACAATGATGGGATTAACGTTTAAAGCTCCACTCATTAGTTTCGGACCAATAATATTACCATCGATTTGTTGGAGAATGATGAGCATGGTGATTGTAGCAAGCGCTGCTTCCCAGCCACCTGTAAAAAAAGCGATAAGCATTGCAATGAGAGAGGCAAAAATCGAACCAAAATAAGGAATCATGTTTCCGATACCGATAAGCAAACCTAAACCGACTGCGAAAGGATTGGTGGCAATTCCAGTGAAGTGCATGATTGTCAGTAATAAAGTCGATAAAATCCAAATGATACAGGCATCAAGAAATTGAGCAGAAATAAATTTATAGAAAATGACATCGGTTTGTCGAAGATAGTGTTTGATTGTCCTTAAGTGCTCCTCCTTTGTTGAAATGCGTCCAACCCGTGTGAGGAGTTGCAAAATGCTTTCTTTGTAAAGCAAGAGATAAATGGAGATGATTAAACCAATAATCAAACGAAAAACTTGTGAGGCTAATCCCAAAGTGAAAGTGCTTAAGGACTCAATCCCGCTACTGATGTAGCGTGCAGCATCTTGCGCTGTAAAATTATCTACAAAGTAACGAATGGATTCTTCAATGTTGAGAAAATTATCCAATTCTTGAAACTGATTACTGTTTAACCATTGGGAAATATTGTGGTAAATGTTGGGTAATATACGTAGAAATTCGGCCAAATTTCGCACCACAAGAGGAAATAGATAATAAAAACTAAAAAAGAGAAGAAGCAGAACAAAGATATAGACAATAAAAATACTGAACTGCCTCGCATGGCGATGAATAAACTTTAAGTTTGTTTGTTTCAGAAGTAGAATCAGTTTGTTGACAGGTTTATTCAAGAAGTAGGCAAAAATTGCGCCAAAAAAGAGTGGCGACAGTATTTGCAGAAAATGCCCAATGCTTTTAGCAATGGGATTCATATTTGATAAGATATTAAAAAGTAAAAAGACTGTGAGAATAAAAAGTAAGCCATTGAGCCAAAGGTTCCAGTTGAACTTTATTTTTTCCAAGGGAGATCTGTCCTTTCGGTTGACTTTTAAAGAAAGTCTTTCTTTTATTTTAATATCATTAGAAAATCCTGTCAATTGTTTTAAGAAAAAACACAGAAAGTCGTCTGTGTCTATAAATAAATTTGGCAAGAAAAACTAGTGGTTGCGATAGTCAACAATCTCAATATGTGGTGCTATTTTTTCCCCGTCGCCCATGATTTCAATCAAATGGTTAGGCGTCATACGGACATACATATTTTCGTCAAAGTACATCATTCCCCAAGCTTTACAATAGAAGTCGCCTAGAGGAGATTCTATTCTCCCATCAAAAACAGCAGGCACTTCGCCCTTATTTACCGCAACAATGCGATAGCGAGTAATACCGCAGCAAGTACTGGCAACAGTTTCATCACTTAAAGTATGGTCAAAGTCTAAGACAAAATCAGCGGGCTTATCCTCAATCATGGCTAAAAGTCTCTGTGTAATTGTGTCATCAAGTGTAATTTTCATAGTTTTATTTTACTATGAAATGTGAGAGATTGCACAGAAGAAGATTAAAATTAAACAGAAGAAAGCACTAAGTGGAGATGTAAAATTTTGTCCTTTTTTATAGGACTATAAAAATTTTAAAAAGTCTAGTTTTTATAATAGTGCTGTGCTTTACAAAGTGACGTGAAAGCGATATAATGTTAGTTGGAAATTTTTTTCATTATTATACTATAAGTAGGAGACCGATTTTAAATGACTAAGAAAAAAATCGTGGTCATCGGTGGTGGTGTTGCTGGGGTTCATGCAACACGTGAGCTTTCGAAAAAGCTTAAAGCAAATGCTGACATCACTTTGATTGACAAACACAGCTATCATACATCTATGACTCAGCTTCATGAAGTTGCAGCAGGACGTGTGCCATTCACAACAGTTCAATACGACTTCCAAAAACTTTTGGGAAAACGTAAAAATGTGAGCCTTGTAACTGATGCTGTTGTAAGTCTTGATAAAGAAAACAAAAAAGTTATTACAGAGCACGGAAGCTATGATTATGATTACGTCATTGTCGCTCTGGGTGGGGAACCAAATGACTTTGGTGTGCCAGGTGTTAAAGAACACGGCTTCACACTTTGGTCCCTTGAGGATGCTATGCGCATCAAACGTCAACTTGAAACTGTTGTCCAATACGGTTCAACAGAAGTTAATGATGAAAAACGTCGTGCACTCTTGACGATTTCTGTTGCAGGTTCAGGCTTTACAGGGATTGAAATGGCTGGTGAACTGATTGACTGGCGTAAAAAAGTTTCAACAGATTGGAAGATTCCAGAAGAAGAAATCACAATTAACGTTGTTGAAATGATGCCAACAATCCTAAACACATTGGACCGTAAGCAGGCAGATAAAGCACATGCCTACCTCGAAAAGAAAAATGTCAATGTATTAACAAATCATGGTATTGTTGAAGTTGCAGAAGACCACATCAAAGTAAATGTTGGCGGACGAGATGAAGAAAAAGTTCTAAAAGAAATCCCAACACACACATTGATTTGGACTACAGGTGTTCAAGGTAATACAGCAGCGCAAACTAATCTCAATGAAACAGAACGTGGTCACCGCCTCCAAGCCAACGAATTTATGCAAGCTGTTGGCTTTGAAGATAAAGGAATCTATGTAGCTGGGGACGTTTCAGGTTATATCGAACCAGATACTGGCCGTCCAACACCACAAATCGTTGAAGCAGCAGAGCAAACAGCACATACAGCAGCTTCGAATATCATTGCAGATATTAATGGTGGTAGCAAACACAAACACGTAAGTAAGTACCAAGGAACAATGGTTTCGATCGGTTCAACTTGGGGTGTAGCTAAAGTCGGCAGTATGCGTCTGACAGGCTTCTGGGCGATGCTGATGAAGAACATCGTTTACTTTATCTACACATTGCAAATCCGCTCAGCACACTATTTCTGGCGTTATGCATTGGATGAAGTTTTCCGTACAAAAGATGGTCGTAACTTCATGCGCGGTCATACTTCACGCTTAGGTAATGTTCTCTGGGCTGTACCACTTCGTATCTTCTACGGTCTCGTTTGGTTGACAGAAGCAATGAAGAAAATCGTTGGTGAAGGTCAGCTCTTTAACCCGACAACTTGGTTCGGTAAAGGCTCTTGGTTTACGGACGATCTTAAATTCCCGTTTGCTTGGTTGCAAGAAGTACCGAAACATGCAGATGCTGCTGCTGGCGCAACAGGTGAGGCAGCAACTAAGGCAGCTGAAGCTGCTGCTGGTGCAACAGATGCGGCAGCTAGTGGCGGTGCTGAAGCGGTACATAAAGCAACAGAATGGGGACTTTCATACGCTTATGGAACAGATCCAATGCCAGTCTTTGAAAAAGTACCAAACTGGATGGAACCTTTCTTTAAATTCATGATTCCAAATCGTGATGTCGCTTTATTCATGCAAAAATTCATGTCTATTGTTGAAGTTTTACTTGCTCTTGCAATCATCTTTGGTCTCTTTACTTGGATTGCATCAGGCGTAACTGCGGCCTTGACAGTGATGTTTGCACTTTCAGGAATGTTCTTCTGGGTAAATATCTGGTTTATTCCAGTAGCCATTGCCTTGATGAATGGCTCTGGACGTGCCTTTGGTTTAGACAAATGGGTTCAACCTTGGATTCAAAAACTACTTACCCAAATATGGTATGGGAAGTCTCGTTCCATCTATAAAGGACGTTAATTTTAGAATAGCTCTTAGGGAGCTATTTTTGTTTGCAGCAGTGGCAATCTTTCTCCTGAAATTGATTCTTGATCATTTATCAGATATAATAATAGAGTGGTTATCTCATATGCGTGCTCTTCTATTTCTCAGCAGTTACGCAAATATTTATCAAAGGACGTCCAAGATACCTTATGACATTTAAAACTTTTTTAGAACTTGTCGAAATTAAAACAAAAATTGCAAGTATTTTTCCCTATATCATTGGTTTGCTTTTCAGTTTGAGCTATTTCAAGTCCTTTAATCTTGCCTTATCTCTTCTGTTTTTTCTTGCCATGTTAATTTTTGACATGACAGTAACGGCTATTAATAACTATCAAGATTTTCAAAAAGCGAATGATGAGGTGTATAAAAGAGAAGAAAATATTATTGGTACAGCTAAGCTGGATCCCATGTTTGTTAGGAATCTCATCTTATTTATGCTTGCTCTAAGTCTTTTCTTGGGCTTTTTCCTTGCCTATTTCACAGGCTGGCTCTTTTTATTACTAGGAGGAATTGTCTTCTTTATTGGAGTCTTTTATACGTACGGACCCATCCCTCTTTCTCGCATGCCTTTGGGGGAAATATTTTCCGGTGGAACGATGGGCTTTGGAATCTTTGCGATGGTCGTGCTTGTGAACAGTGCACAACATCCCACCTTCAAGCTTAATCTTAACTTTTCGAGTGATTCCTTTACTTTTTCTGGAAGTATGCTGGGAGCAGTAGCGATGATTGTTGCGAGCTTACCTCTAGTCTTGACAATTGCGAACATTATGCTGGCTAATAACTTACGTGATCTGGACACAGATATCAAAAATCATCGCTACACTTTAGTTTATTATATAGGACGTAAACAAGGGTTTCAGCTTTTTCAGCTTCTCATGTATAGTGCGTATCTTTTCCTTATTTTAGGCTTTTTCCTTGGATTTTTTGAGTGGCCTACACTATTGACTTTACTTTCATTTCCTATAATCAAGAAAAATTTAAAACGGCATGCAGCAGAAGTTCCAGCTCCTCATAGCTTTGTTTATTCTTTGAAGAACATGGTGACTTTTAACAGTTTTTATGCTCTGTCTTTACTTTTGGCGATTTTTTGGCAAATATTAGTAAAATAAAAAGGAGGAGGCTGGGACAAAAGTCCAAAATAATGGAAAATCGCTCAATTACGGTCATTAAGAATGTCGTGGTTGAGCGATTTTGATTTTTTAGTTTTGGACAAAAACAGTCAAATTTCGACTTTTGTCCTAGCCTATTTTTAGCTTGACAGAAATTCAGTCAATAACGTTATAATCATACTCGTCTTCCTTGATTTCTTGTGCAATACCCAGCCAAGACATCCAGCCCAAGTGGACACCAATGAAAACAATACCCCATCCGATAGCAAAGTTCAAAAGCCAAGGGTGGATAATTTTCAGTGAAGTCAGCTTCATTCCGGCATAAGCAATGATAGGCCCTGACACAAGAAACCAATTGTATTTGTTTTTCATATATTTTTTCATTAAACTTATTAGTCTCCTTAAAAAAGTATAGAAAGAGATTCCGTGAAAAATCAATTAGATTTTTGCATACAATTATTTTTGCTTTTTTTCATTTCTTTTCGTTACTTCCCCCTTCTCTTTCATCGCTTTCAAAATCACCGCTGTGACTGTTTTGGAGGAAATGAAGCCACCAATGCTACAAAGAGACAGCCCTACAGTAAGATTTAAAACTAGGGTTTCAAACATAAAAATGGACATTACCATGATACCAAGTGAAAGGATAAGGCTACCTATATACAAGAGTATGTTTTGTTTTATTTCCACTTTCATTAGGCTAAAATATATCCGTCTAAGCGACCATCATCGCGGTCAAGTCCCCAAGTAATGGCACCACCAATGGAAATTCCTGCAAGTGTGGTAGCTAACCTGATTGCAGACATGATTATCCCTGAAACTCCTATTCCCACTCTACGTAATATTTGGCCTTGGACTACACGAGTGATAAGAGTGCGGTGAGTTTGGAGGAGAGAGGCCAGTGCAGCACGGCTTCGGGCAGCTGCACCAATCCCAACGGCAATGAGTCCTACATCTATAACAGTACCTATAAAACGACGGGAATTCCACCAATTTCTTCCGAATCTGCGAAGAAGAGGATTATATCCAGTAAGACTTAAATACTCCTCCAAAGCTTTTGAAACTCTTTCTTCATCTTCAGGGGTGATTGTCAATGATTCAATTTCGCTGTGACCATATTTTTCTTTGATATAGTCAAGGGCTTGGTTTGATTTTTGTTCCTGCGCCACATATTCACTTGGCAATTGTATCGGTTGATAAATTTCAGCTTCATTTGAAGTTTCTGAATTAACTTGTTCATCAACTTTCACATCATTCGCCTGTACGACTCCAACAACAGGGAGACCAACAGCTGTAAATAAAACTAGGCTTGCTACAAGTACCATGATAAATTTTTTTCCTTTCAATTCGATACTAGAGTTTTTCTAGCAGACTTTGGTTGTAACTGCCTTTAAAAAAATTGTTCTCCTTTCTGGAAAAGGCTTTCATTTCACTTTATAAAAATGTTAACAAGTTAGACTTAAGCGAAACTGAATTATTCGTAATATTCAGATTATTTTATGCCATTTTTGGCACATTTGATGAGAAGTGAAAAGATTTGTGTCAATTTTTTTTAAGGTCAAGGTTTTAAATCTGCTTGATCGATCAAGGACTGCTCTCTAAAGTTAGACAGAGGAAAACTTCCGATTTCGTATGAAAGTCTTTAAAAATTTTTAACTCTATATCAAGAAGAACTGTTGAAGTTACTCTATTGACTGCTTTGTTAAAAATTTGTTAAAATTAAAGAATGAACAGAGGTTACGCACGATGTAAGACAGTGATAACCTTTGGAATTATTTTAAAATTTTACAACATAAATAGGAGGACTTATGTCAAACTTAGTTGCCAAACGTGTTTCTAATTATGAACTGTTTTTTGACTTAGTTTTTGTACTTGCAGTGTCAAATTTAACTGGACTTTTACATGGAGAACTAACTTCAAAAAGTTTTTTTACTTTTATCGCTGCAAATCTTGTTATCATGTCAATCTGGATCTTTGAAACCTTTTATATGAATAGTTTTGGAGAACGTGATTTACGTGATATTTTGACGATTACAGCTCTGATGTTTGCGGTTGGTAATCTCTCCTTCCATATCAGCACAGATTACAGCGCTCATGCCCTTCCCTTTGCTTTTCTTGTCACTATTTCTTATGGTATTATTGCGCTTCAATATGTTTTAAGAGGGAGGGCAAGTAGCTTTACTCATGAGATTAAGCACGCTATTAGATTTATGGGAAGTTTGACCCTTATCTTTGCTCTTAGCTGCGTAGCGATATTATCGAATTTTTGGTTTTTCAATGAATGGTCACTTTTATTCTTTGTAGCCCCTATATTTTTGCCACTTGTTTCACATCGCAATTATGATCAAGCGCGGATTATCAACTTCCCTCACTTTTTAGAGCGGCTGCAACTTATTACCATCATCACGTTTGGAGAAACGGTTGTTGCTATTTTGAAAACATATCAAGATGATATTCTTATTGGAGGAATTTTCTTTTTTGGTATGGCAAGCCTATTTTTTCTTTATATCTCCCAAACTTTTCTCAATATTAATCATCATCAAAGAGTCAGAGTTACCTTGCTTAGCTATGTCCACAATGCTCTTTTAATTGGGCTTAATCTCTTTACTGTTGGTATTGAAGCGATGTCAAACTCGCATCATAGAGAGCTTGGTGCGACGTTTATCATTATAGGAATAGCTATCTTTTATTTGGCTTTGATGGCGACAAGTACCTACAACCAAGAACGCTATCGTCTGACCTCAGTGGGAAGTCTGATATATGCTCTTTGGATAAGTCTTGTTTCACTTACTCTTTATATCCTAAGAGAACAGTTCCTTCCCTTTATAATAGTCTTTTTGATTGCTATGGTTATGAGTGCTTGGCTGTTCATATATGAGAGACAGAGGAGACTGAGGGACTAGATGTCTTAAACTTGTGTCTTGTTAAAGAAATTTGGTTATTAAATGAATGGGATGAGCCTCATGTTGTCTAAGTTGCTCCACTATAATTCCTTTTTATCCTGAGTGGTGTACCTTGCTAGAGGAGAAAAAGTGATCTTAATTAAAGTCTAATAAAAAAATCGGTGAGCCTAAAGGACCTCCGATTTTTCTTATGTTATTTGTGGCTGTTTGCTAACTCGCGCTCTAGAGCCAATCTTTGAACTTTCATTGTGGCTGTACGTGGTATCGCATCATAGTCCATAAGGAGTGGTTCATTTAGGAATGGCATGTCAATGATGGAAGACCACCAAGCTTGCCAGTCCATCTCCTTACCTTCCGCAAGCGCCAAAATAGGTTGAGGATGTCCAGAAGCATCGCGGATAATAATCACTTCATCAAGGAAATCGTGTTGGTCGAGGAGAATATCTTCAATGGCTAAGTTTGACTCCACCTTGTCGATGAGGTCGACTTGACGGTCATAGAGGAAAAGTACACCGTCTTCATCCATAATTCCCCAGTCGCCTGTATCCCACCAGTCGCCATAAACTTCTTCAGCAAAACGATCGTCTTCTTTATAATAAGTGAGTGCACGTCCTTTAGAGAGAAAATGAATATGACCAGGTGTGCCTGCAGGGACAACATTTCCATCAGCATCTGTCACACGTGCTTGGGAGAGACCAGGCATGCCGATCCCCATTTCACGTGCATTTGTAGCTGGTAAAGTGCTCAGACGATGTTTTTTCCAGATCATTGGACCGCATTCAGACTGGCCATAGATTTGTAAGAAAACAGGATCTTCCTCTTTAGAAGCAGCGAGGAAGGTATGCATCGTATCCTTGTTAATCGCATCAAAAGTTGAGTGGAGATAACGAATAGAAGCAAAGGCATCGGGTGTTTCTTTCACGACATTTGCCAAACGAACAAAATGGTTGGGATGTGTTTCAAAAGCCGTAGGACGGTATTTTTCAAACATGCTAATGACTGTATTTTTTTCTAAATTCGAAAGGGGCATAAGGTCAAAACCGAAAGTCATGGCTGACGATATACCAATGTTGAAACGGGAGTGAACCGGTGAAATGTGGAAGGCTAAAAGAGAAGATTTGTTTGGCATCCAATCCATAACTGTACGTTGCAAGACCCAGCGCCAACCCATAGAATGCGCAGAGTGCGCAATCAGTTTCGGAATCCCAGTAGTACCCGATGTATGTGTGAGATAAGCAATCTCATCCGTAGCCAATTGTTGATTGGCGATTTCAGGACTATTGGTGATTGAAGCAAAGTCAGAAACGAAGAGTTTATGGTCTTCCTTAACATTTTTCAATTCATGAACCACAGAAGCTATATCTTCATCAAAAATGAGCCAAGGGTTTTCAAGACGTGCGGCTAAGGTATCCATTACCGGTGTAGAAAAGTGATGGGAAATCATTGCTGGAACTGCTCCAAGGTAGGACACAGCAACAGCAAGAAGGTAAGTATCAAAGGCACTTGATTTAAAAATAATCACCTTGTCTTCTTTTTTTATTCCTAAGGCTGCCAGACTATAAGCTTTTTGTAATACTGCTTCGTGAACGCTTTGATAACTTGTCTCAAGATCTAATTCAGGGAAAGCGTTTAACTTTTTATCAAAAATAAAACGACTTTTGGGGAACTTTTCAGCGGCTTCTTTGAAATTTACATAAAGATTCAGAGGTTTGTGATTGAATTTCATTAAAATCTCTCTTTCTATTTTTCTAAAGTTTATTATATCACAAACTCCCTGAGAGGGATGAAGAAAAAATGTCTTCTTTTTGTTTTTGATCATGCAAGAATAGTCTGAAAAGTCTGCGTAAAACAGGAAAATTAGCAAACTTATCTTTTTACTAAAAAGCCAGTTATAGATAGATATGAAAGCGCATTAATGTTATAATTATCTTTGGAAGAAGTAGTTTCGTTGATTAGGGAAAAATTTACGAAAAAGCTTTGCTCAGCAAAGCTGCGGAGGAAATATGGAAAATTTACGTTACAAAAGTGTATTTGACATTATTGGCCCTGTAATGGTTGGTCCCAGTAGTTCACATACTGCTGGTGCCGCCCGTATAGGTAAGATTATTCGTTCAATTTTTGGCGAATTACCGGAAAAAGTAGAGATTCATTTATACGAAAGTTTTGCTAAAACTTACCGGGGACATGGAACAGATGTCGCTTTGGTTGCTGGTGTTTTAGGCATGGATCCAGATGACCCTCGCTTACGTGATGCACCACGCATTGCCCATGAAGAAGGCATGGAAGTGACTTATATTCCTCATCCAGAAGATAAGGCAGATCATCCTAATACAGCACGCTTGATTTTAAAAAAAGGCGACCGTGACATGAGTGTCACAGGGATTTCTATTGGTGGGGGCTTGATTCAAGTGACCGAACTCAATGGTTTCGACATTTCTATTTCAGCAGGGATGCCAACCTTTGTTATTGTCCACCAAGATGCACCAGGTATTTTGGCACGCTTAGGAGCTATTTTTGAAAAGCATGATATTAACGTGGCACAGATGAATTTGACACGTGAAGCTAAAGGTGAAAAAGCGATCATGATTATGGAAGTAGACAGTTTCGATGTCGAAGAAGCTTTTGAGGAAATGAAACATATTCCGAAACTTTCTGCTGTAAATTTCTTTAAATAAGGGGGAATTATGTTTTCAAATGTACAAGAACTGCTTGAAGATGCAAAAGCATACCCATCAATTGCTGAATTGATGATTGCAGAAGAAATAGAACAAACAGGAGCAAGTCGTGAACAAATCATTGAGATGATGGAGCACAACTTAGCAACGATGATGTCATCGATTGAGGAAGGCCTACTTGGAAATAAGTCAACAACAGGACTTACAGGTGGTGATGCCAAGAAAATGGATGAATACATTAAGTCAGGAAAAGCGATATCAGGCGATGTTATTTTAGGCGCAGCGCGTGATGGCGTAGCTGTAAACGAAGTCAATGCTCAGATGGGACTCATCTGTGCGACACCGACAGCAGGCTCTGCAGGATGCTTGCCCGGAGTGCTCTCCGCAGCGACGAAGAAGTTAGGGCTCACACATGAGCAACAGGTGGAATTTATCTTTACAGCCGGTGCTTTTGGTTTAGCTATCGCAAACAATGCAACGATTGCTGGTGCTGAGGGCGGCTGTCAGGCTGAGGTAGGTTCCGCATCTGCCATGTCGGCAGCAGCTTTGGTTATCATGGCTGGAGGAACGGGAGAGCAAGCAGGCGTGGCTTTAGCACTGACCCTTCAAAATATGTTGGGCCTGATTTGTGACCCAGTAGCGGGCTTGGTAGAAATCCCTTGTGTTCACCGTAACGCCATGGGAGCTTCACAGGCGATGATTTCCGCAGACATGGCTTTGGCTGGTGTTAAAACAGTCATACCAGTAGATGAGGTTATTACGTGTATGTACAATGTAGGGCGCTCATTACCTTCTGCTCACCGTGAAACTGGTGAAGGTGGCCTTGCGGCAACGCCAACAGGACGTGAAATTATGGAACGCATCTTTGGTGACGGAAAATAATAATATTGAAAATAAACGACCCTTTTTGAAAGTCTATACTTGCCTTAAAGGGTTTTTTTATTTATAATACAGAGTTCTGACTTGACTTTTATAGTTTACGAATGTAAACTATAGTTATAGTAAATATTTATAAGGAGTGCCAATGAACGAAGTAGAATTTAATATATCTAACGCGGAATTGATAGTGATGCGCGTTATCTGGTCGCTTGGTGAAGCACGAGTTGATGAGATTGCCTGTCAGATTTCCCCTAACTTGGATTGGTCTTTGGCAACGGTTAAAACCCTGCTGGGACGTCTGGTAAAAAAGGGAATGTTAAGTACTGAAAAAGAAGGGCGTAAGTTTGTCTATCGTCCTTTGATGGCAGAATGCACAGCTATTCAAATGATGGGACAGTCTTTACTTGAAAAAGTTTGTGAAACTAAACAAGTTAAGCTCTTAGCCGATATGATCGCCTTGTCTAACTTGACCTCAGAAGATATAGCAAGTTTGCAAGAAGCGCTAAAAAATAAAGAAACAGTTCAAGAAACAACGTGTACTTGTTTAGAAAATTTTAATTCTTGCAGCTGCCAACACGTCAGCTAATAGGGAGGAGAGAGAATGGAAAAAGAAAAATTTGCAATCAAAGGTATGACCTGTGAGCACTGTGCAATGCATGTGACTTCAGCACTTGAAGGACTTTCAGGTGTAAAATCAGCTAAAGTTTCTTTAAAAAAGAATGAAGCACTTGTCAAATTTGACGCCGAGGTCACTCCTGTAGAGGAGATGGCGGAGGCTGTTAAAGAAGCAGGCTATGAATTAGTAAAATAAGAGGACTGTCCAGAGGGACAGTTTTCTCTGGGAAATAAAGTTTACATATGTAAACTATGGAGGGGTAGAAAATGAAAAGCCAAAACTTTGTCATAACTGGAATGACCTGTGCAAACTGTGCAAATACGGTATCTAAAGCTTTGAACAGCTCCGATAAGATTAAAGAAGCTACCGTAAATCTAGCCACAGAGAAGGCAAAGGTTATCTTTGACGATAATATTAGCGACCAAGATGTGATAAAGATTGTCGAAAAAGTGGGTTATGGTGCGATTGTAAATGACAAGAAGCATCAAGAAAAAATTGCGGCGCAAGCACGTAAACGTGATCGAAATTTGCGTCTGTCACTGGTTGTAGCAACTGTATTGACATTACCTTTGGTAATCGCAATGTTTGAAGGGATGTTGGGTACACACTATCTGATGTTCTTGCACGATCCTGTGTTGCAGTTGATTTTAGCCACACCTGTTCAATTTATTATCGGTTGGCGCTTTTATGTAGGCTCTTATCATGCCTTGAAAAATGGCAATGCAAACATGGACGTTTTGGTTGCCCTTGGAACAAGTGTTGCTTATTTTTCCAGTTTAGTTCTAGCTGTTTTTATGGGACAAAAAAATGCGCTGCATTTTGAGTCTGCCATGGTCATTATTACATTAGTTGTTTTAGGAAAGGTACTTGAACACAATGCCAAAGAGAAGACCACTCAAGCGATTACACGTTTGATGAGTAGTCGAGTGAAAATGGTGCATACAGAAGAGGGAGATGTTCCTCTGGAACAAGTGCAAATTGGTGATGTCATTCAAATCTTTCCAGGTGAGAAGGTGCCTTTGGATGCTATGATTCTTAAGGGCAAGGCTTCCTTTGATGAGAGCCATCTTACAGGAGAAGCATTGCCAGTCGTCAAAGGCGATGATGAAACATTATTTGAAGGGGCTGTGAATCTAGATGGCTCAATCAAGGCAGTGGTGGTTCGTGATGTTAATGACTCAACAATTTCTCGTATGGTCGAACTGATGGAGGAAGCGCAAGCTTCTAAGCCAGATATTCAAAAATTTGCAGATAGACTTTCAAATGTTTTTGTTCCGATAGTTTTGGTTATTTCTCTGTTAACTTTTATTATCACATGGGCTGTGACGGGCGTTTTACTGACAGCGATTATGCATGCTGTAGCAACATTAGTCATTGCTTGTCCTTGCGCGCTGGGATTGGCTACCCCAACAGCGATTATTTCGGGGACTGGATTAGCAGCTAAAAACGGCTTACTTTTGAAAAATGCTAATGCTCTGGAGCTTACAAATACAGTAAAAACCGTTTTCTTTGATAAGACAGGAACGATTACTACAGGAGAATTTGAGCTTTCAAGTTTTGATGGAAGTTCAGAAGACTTTAAAATATTGGCAAGTTTAGAAAAGCACTCCAATCATCCCTTGGCTCAAGCTGTAAAAGCGGAAAAAACTTATGACGTAGAAAATCTCAAAGAAATCGCTGGTCGTGGACTGTCTGCTGAGATTAATGGACGTAGATATTTTGCGGGTAATGCGAAACTCATGGAGGAACAGGGACTTCAGTTTGAGGAAAGTACAGATACCGTTATTTATCTGGCAGACGATGAAAAGTTGCGAGCAACAGCTACTTTCAAATCTGCTATTAAAGCAGAAAGTGTTCAAACAGTGGCTGAATTGAAGAAAGCTGGGATTCGCACAGTGATGTTGACGGGAGATAACGCAAACTCAGCCAAGAAGATTCAAAAAATTGTAAATTTAGACGAGGTGAGAAGTAATCTTTCACCAGAGGATAAAGCTCAAATCGTCCAAGAGACGCCGCATTCTATTATGGTAGGAGATGGTATCAATGACGCTATCGCGTTGGCCAGCAGCACTGTAGGTGTTGCGATGGCGACGGGTTCAGATATCGCCATGGAAGCAGGAGATGTGACCATCATGGGGGGCAAAATCCATAAGCTTCTCGACCTATTTACCGTTTCTCGCAAGACCTTGCGTAAAATTAAGCAAAACTATTTTTGGGCTTTTATTTACAATATTATCGGTATTCCTCTGGCAGCTTTTGGGCTCTTAAATCCCATGGTAGCAGCTGCAGCTATGAGTTTATCAAGTGTATCAGTAATTTTGAATTCTTTGCTCTTGACTAAGGCAAAACTCTAAAATTAAAACACATCGAAACATCGGGGAAGAGAAGGGACTGAGAAGTCTCTTTTTTTTCAGAGCGATAAGCTAGGGGATAAACTCCCTTTTTCTCATCAAACACTCATTTCATTTGACCTTTTTTTTTTTTTATACTATAGACTCAGAAAGTAAACGTAACATTAGAAATGAACTTGTAATAAAAATACAAAACCACAGGTTACGTCAAAGGAGGAGTTTATGACACCAGAAAAGAAAAAACAGCGGCGGCTGCGCAATCTCGCACTCCTGTCGCTCTTGTTACTCGCAGTAGGCGGCACCTTCGCCTTCCAAGCCTTCAACCAACGGGCCATCAATGACCGGTTGAATGAAGTGGACATCAATGTCGGCGGCCGTGTCCACGACTACTACAACCGAGACACGGAAAACAAGGACGTCTTCGTGGAAAACTACGGCGAACGGCCAATCATGGCACGGATACGCCTGTCCGAGTTCCTCGAAACCCGACAACGTGACGAAACGGACTTCACACCCCTAGTGGCAGGAACCAGCCGTGACGATGTAGAAAACTGGACCACATGGATTCCAAGCGCAGGCAATATCAATGACCGAGAAAATAGCAATGCCTCAAATGCCTTCGACCAGTATGCCACACTCATCTTTGGTTGGGAACGTTCAGGTCAAGATGCCCCATGGTATATGCCCACCTTCAACCATGACAACCTCGACCAGCGAACAGCAGCGGCAGGCCATGCGCGAGACTGGATCGAAGGGAACGGGGCTACAGATGCAGTCACAGACGGGGCGACTCATCCGGGAGATGGAATTGATGCTTACTGGTCAGCAGGTGAAGACTTTGACAACAGTGGTCCAATCTGGCCGGGGGAAGAAGTGACCAACCAAACCGCCCAGAACCTCCCCCAAGACCGTGCCCCAATGACCATGAACCAGTGGAGCAACTTGCCTAACGAAGACAAGATAGGCAACTTCTGGGTGGTTGACTCGAACACGGGCTGGGCTTACTGGGCCAACAGACTGGACAGTGAGCAAGCCAGCTCTTACCTGCTTGATGCAGCGGAGATGACGGCTGCCATTGAGGACAAGGTTTTTAACGGCTTTTACTACTATGGGATTCATGTCGAGAGTGGCTTAGTCAGTCCTGACCAGCATGAGGAGTTCCTCAATGACGGGGAGCAACACCATGCGGAGCTGGCAGACCTTCTCCGTGGCATCCAGAACGGAGTGATGTACGATGACGGCCCAAACCCACTGCCTAACGAAGACAGTGCACCAGCAGCCTTTGACTTTTCGACCATGCGTCCGGGCCGTATCTTTACTATGGCTGGGGAGCAGTATCGTTACCTTGAAAACATGGGTTCTGGGAATCATATGATTATTCGGAATGCGGCAATTGCGCATACCCCCTTAATAAGGCATGAAGAAGAATTGAATACTTGGCGTCAAGCTCTTGCCCCAGAAGTTCAGGCGATGATTCAACCTGTCTCTGTCCCATTTATAGGTCCTGCTATTTTGGATGAAGATATTGTTTGGGAAGGCGGTTGGCGTTGGATAATGAGTGCCAGCAGCTTGGCTCAATTTCCTGATGCTGCGGCTGACATCACTCAAGTTGACTCAGGTGGCACACCACGTGCTTTTACACTTTCCGTAGCAGATGTAACACGCTTATCAGGGCCAGGTCGTGCTTTTCCTAATAGGATAGCACGTATAGGTGCAAATGATACCCTTTGATGGACGCGTACACCTTCTTCACAAGGCCTTAATCCTGATACAGGTTGGTTTGTTAATAGACTTGAAGCTAATGGTTCGCTAAATTCCCACTGGTTCATAAATTCTTCTGGAGCACATGGCGGCATGCGTCCAGCCCTCATCATCAATCCAGCAAACTAAAAAACTAGCTCAGCTAGCAAGCGTGTAAAAATCACTCCATGCGGCACTTTGTCTGTCTCATTAAGTGATTTTTTTGCTGCACACTGTCATTTTGTACAAGTTTTCTGACTTTTTTATGAAAAGTGAATACATTTTCATAAGTAAATTGACTATAATGATTTCAGTTTTAAAGATAGCGTTTTCATGAAACGTTCAAATATACCTTATCGGAGGATTTTCTTTGGAAGCACAATTTACAAGACGGCAAACTGCTACACGTGAAGGACAGATAGGAAAAGCTGTTCCTGTGATTCTTTTACTCATGATTTTTTCTTTAGTTATTGATAACTCATTCAAAATTATTTCGCCTAAACTGGTTGGATATTTTCATGTCTCTGCCAGTACAGTTGCTTGGCAAGTTACATTGGCGGGGCTAGTTATAGGCATGGGAGCAGTTGTCTATGCTTCGTTATCAGATAGTATCAGTATTCGAACCTTACTTATTTTTGGCATTTTCTTAATTTCCCTAGGTTCATTTATGGGATATATGGTCCATACTAATTACTGGCTGGTTGTATTCGCCAGAGTTCTTCAAGCTGCGGGCTTAGGTGCGACTGAAACACTTTATCTTATTTTTGTTGCCCGTTATGTGGCACCAGCTAAACAGAAAAAATATTATGGATTTTCCACCGCGAGTTTTCAAATTGCAACCGTCATTGGAACATTGACTGGAGGCTTTATCACCACTCATCTGGCTTGGCAAAATTTATTCCTTGTGCCACTCCTTTCTCTATTTTTCATTCCTTTTCTCTTGAAGTATCTTCCTGAGGAATCAAAGGGGAAAAAATATATTGATGCTCTTGGAATTATACTTGTAGCAGTTGTGGCTGTCACCGCAATGATATATCTGACAAACTTTTCTTGGCTTGTGTTGATGGGCTTTATCTTTTCCACTGCTGTGTTTTTACTCTATATCTCCCACAAGAAAAACGCTTTTATTACTATTGATTTCTTTAAAAATAAGTTGTTTGTCCTTACGCTGCTCGTTGCTCTTTTAATTTATTCTACTCAAGCAGCTTTCACCTTAAATACTTTTTCCTTCCTCTTAACCACTGTTTATCATATGCAGCTGGACAGGGTATCACTCATGTTTATTCCAGCATGTTTGGCTGCGGCATTGGTTGGAAGTCTGTCAGGCCAGATTGCCTCTAAGCTTGACTCTTTTCAAGCCGTCCTTGTGTCAATGCTTGCTATCGTTCTTTCGATTCTATTGGCTGCCTTTCTCATGGGTGCATCGGTCTTTATTTTTGCAGGACTGCTTATTTTAAGTTCATGTGCCTTTGCGATGATGTACGCGCCACTCATGCATACGGGACTTGAAAGAATGCCAGAGGCAAATAAGGGAACAGCTATCGGCTTTTACAATCTTTGTATTAATATCGCAATGTCTGTTGGTTTTACCTATTCTTCACGTTTTATTGATGGCGTAAACCTTTCCCTTTTTCCGTCTACTGTAGAAGGCCACTATAGCGAAGTTTTACTTATGATTTCTTTTGTAGCTTTATCAGCCTTAGTCCTCTTTGTTTTCTTGATCAGAGGACAGATTCCGAATAAGAAAAGTTTTTCTGATTGAAACTTTATCTTTGGAAAGCTATTCGTCGTTAAATAGTTTATAATGGTACTATATAGAGTTCATTAAGTAAGGAGAATATTATGCCTAAGAAATTTAATCGTGTTCATCTCATCGTTATGGATTCAGTGGGTATTGGAGCTGCACCAGATGCGGATAAATTCTTTAACCATGATGTAGAAACCCATGAAGCAGTAAATGACGTTAACTCAGATACGATCGGTCATATTTCAGAAATTCGTGGACTTGATGTCCCAAATCTTCAAGCCATGGGTTGGGGAAATATTCCGCGTGAAAGCCCTCTTAAAACAGTGCCTGCAGCTGAACAACCTAAAGCTTATGTGACAAAGTTACAAGAAGTTTCTAAAGGTAAAGACACAATGACTGGGCACTGGGAAATCATGGGTTTGAATATTCAAACCCCTTTCCCAACATATCCGGAAGGCTATCCTGAAGATTTGCTTCAAAAGATTGAAGAATTTTCGGGACGTAAGGTCATTCGTGAAGCAAACAAACCTTATTCTGGTACAGCTGTAATCGCTGACTTTGGCCCACGTCAAATGGAAACAGGTGAGTTGATTATCTATACGTCAGCCGATCCCGTATTACAGATTGCAGCACATGAAGATATCATTTCACGGGAAGAATTGTATAAAATTTGCGAATATGTACGCTCTATCACACTTGAAGGTTCAGGCATTATGATTGGTCGTATCATCGCACGTCCTTATGTAGGTACAGCAGGTAACTTTACGCGTACAGATGGGCGGCGTGATTATGCGCTGAGTCCATTTGACGAAACAGTGTTAGAAAAACTTTATAAGGCTGGAGTTGATACATATTCTGTAGGAAAGATATCTGACATTTTCAATACTGTTGGTGTGAAATATGATATGGGACACAACAAAAACGATATGGATGGTGTGGATCGCCTGCTTAAAACAATGCGTAAAGACGAATTCGTTGAAGGCTTTAGTTTCACCAACTTAGTTGATTTTGATGCAAAATATGGCCACCGTCGTGATGTGGAAGGTTACGGACAAGCCATCGAAGACTTTGATGGACGTTTGCCTGAAATTATTGAAGCGATGCGAGAAGACGACTTACTGATGATTACAGCCGATCACGGGAATGACCCTAGTTATGTAGGCACAGACCATACACGTGAATATATTCCACTTGTTGTTTTCTCACCTTCATTGAAAGAGCCAAAAGTTTTGCCTTTAGGCCACTTTGCCGATATTTCTGCTACAATTGCAGACAACTTCAATGTTGATAAGGCCGAAATTGGAGAATCATTCCTTGAAATCTTGGTCTAATCAATAGTTAAAAAGTTTACTTCAAGGAAGAAGATACTAGAAGAATAAAAAATTAAAGGAATGAAAAAATGGACGTGAAAGTAAAGTTAGCTGAAACAACAAAGTTTCTTAAAGAGCAAGGTGTAGGTGAAATTGACGTTGCACTCATCTTAGGGTCAGGTTTGGGAGAATTAGCAGGAGAAATTGAAAATCCCGTCATCATCAAATATGAAACAATTCCACATTTTCCTGTTTCAACAGTTGTTGGTCATGCAGGGCAACTTGTGTACGGTGACTTGTCAGGAAAGAAAGTTATTGCCATGCAAGGGCGTTTCCATTTTTATGAAGGAAATACAATGGAGGTTGTGACTTATCCTGTACGTGTTTTCTCGGCTCTCGGTACACCATCAATTATTGTTACCAATGCTGCAGGCGGAGTAAATAAAGACTTCGCGCCTGGCGACTTGATGATTATCAGTGACCACATCAATTTCATGGGAACAAATCCACTGATTGGCCCTAACGATGATGAAATCGGTCCTCGTTTCCCAGACATGTCACAAGCTTACGATAAAGCTTACCAAGAACTTGCAAAGGAGACTGCAGCAGAGATGTCAGTCAAGGTTCAAGAAGGTGTCTACATGGGCTTCACAGGACCAACCTATGAAACACCAGCAGAAATCCACATGGCACGTACGCTGGGAGCCTCAGCAGTAGGTATGTCGACTGTTCCTGAAGTCATTGTGGCGGTGCATTCAGGAATGCGTGTTTTAGGTATTTCATGTATTACTAACTTGGCTGCAGGCATGCAGAGTGAACTTAACCACGCGGAGGTTGTTGAGACAACAGAACGTGTGAAAGAAACATTTAAAACACTTGTTAAGAATGTTTTAGTAAAAATGTGATAAAATAAGAGAAAACGTGTTAGCGTTTTCTTTTTTTAGAGAGGAAGCGCGGCACGAGAAGAAATCAAAAAATAAGGAGTAACTATGTCAGTTCATATCGAAGCCAAAGAAGGTCAAATTGCAGATAAAATCCTCTTGCCAGGAGATCCCCTACGCGCCAAGTTCATCGCGGAGAATTTTCTTAAGGATGCTGAACAATTCAATAATGTTCGAGGGATGTTGGGCTATACAGGGACCTATAAAGGACACCGTATCTCAGTTATGGGAACAGGCATGGGAATGCCATCTATCTCCATCTATGCACATGAGTTAATCACCGAATACGGCGTGAAAAAATTGATTCGTGTAGGCACAGCAGGTGCATTGAATGAAGAGGTTCATGTGAGGGATTTGGTCTTAGCGCAAGGCGCTGCGACAACTTCACGCATCATCAAAAATGATTGGCCTCAGTTTGATTTGCCACAAATTGCTGATTTTGATTTGTTGGACAAGGCCTATCATATCGCGAAAAACTTAGGCATTCAAACGCATGTGGGAAATGTTCTTTCAGCAGACCTTTTCTACAGTGACCTTGACACCCTTGCTATCGGAAAACTGGGTGTTAAAGCTGTGGAGATGGAAGCAGCAGCTCTTTACTATCTGGGGGCTAAACATAATGTTCAGACTTTAGGAATTATGACAATCTCAGACAGTTTGGTAACTGGAGAATCAACAAGTGCGAAAGAACGGCAAAATACCTTTACTGATATGATGAAAGTGGGCTTGGAAACACTCATTCTCTAAAGAAAAGCACAAATTTGAAAACCGAACATTCCATACGTGAAACTGCGTATTTCACTTCTAATGAAAGAAATTTCCAAATGTTTTTGTTAAAATGATAAGGAAGTTATAAAGAGTAAGGGAGCCGCTGAAGAGATGAAAACAGATATCGAAATCGCACAAGAATGCAAGATGCAACCTATCACAGAAGTCGCTGAAAAAATTGGTTTAAGTTTTGAGGATATCGAACTTTACGGGAAATATAAAGCAAAAATACCGCTTGAAAGTCTCAAAAAGTTTGAGGGGAATGCTGAAGGCAAACTCGTGCTGGTCACATCAATTAACCCTACACCTGCAGGAGAGGGGAAATCAACTGTTACGGTTGGCTTGGCAGATGCCTTTGCACGTTTGAACCAAAAGGTAATGGTGGCGCTACGTGAACCTTCTTTAGGACCTGTGATGGGAATCAAAGGTGGTGCAACAGGTGGTGGCTATGCTCAGGTTCTGCCTATGGAAGATATCAATTTGCATTTTACAGGTGACATTCATGCGATGACGACAGCGAATAATGCCATTGCAGCTCTTTTAGATAATCATATCTTCCAAGGCAATGCTCTAAATATTGACAGCCGGCGCGTGGTTTGGAAGCGTGTCTTGGATATGAATGACCGCGAACTTCGCCATATTGTGGCTGGATTAGGCAGTGTGGTTAATGGTGTGCCGCGTGAAGATGGCTTCGATATCACTGTAGCCAGTGAGATTATGGCTGTCCTTTGTTTAGCTACCTCATTGACGGACTTGAAAGCACGCCTTTCACGTATTGTGGTCGCTTATACTTATGATCGCCAACCTGTGACTGTAGGTGATTTGGAGATTGAAGGCGCAATTACTGTTCTATTAAAAGATGCGCTCAAGCCAAATCTGGCACAAACCATCGAAGGGACACCAGTTTTAGTTCACGGTGGGCCTTTTGCTAATATTGCGCACGGCTGTAACTCTGTTTTAGCGACAAAAACAGCCTTGAAGTTAGCCGATGTGACTATTACGGAGGCTGGATTTGGCGCAGATTTAGGCGGCGAAAAATTCCTCGATATCAAAACACGTCAGTTAGGTAAAACACCTGATGCCATTGTTATTGTTGCTACTCTTCGCGCTTTAAAAATGCACGGTGGCGTTGCTAAAACAGAACTTACTGAAGAAAATGTTGCAGCTGTTACTCAAGGGTTTACAAATCTGAAGCGTCACATTAAAAACATGGCGCGTTATGGAGCTCCTATCCTTGTAGCCATAAATCAATTTTCCAGTGATACAGAGGCAGAAATAGCCGAATTAACAAGACTTGTTGAAGCAGAAGGTGTTGCTGTCAGCTTGACACAAGTCTTTGAAAAGGGCGGTGCAGGTGGCATTGACTTGGCCGAAAAATTAACAAACATTTTCAGTCAGGAGGCAAAAGATTTCCACTATCTTTATGATTTGGAAGCCTCAGTAGAAGAAAAGATTTCAACAGTTGTGACCCAAATTTACGGCGGCAAGAAGGTTAACTTTTCTGCAAAAGCAGCACGTCAATTGAAAGAAATTGAGGAAAATGGTTGGGACAAGCTTCCTGTTTGTATGGCGAAGACCCAGTATTCATTTTCGGATAATCCAAAACTTTTGGCAGCACCAGAAGGTTTTGAAGTGACAGTACGTGAGTTGGTGCCAAAGATAGGCGCAGGATTTATCGTGGCTTTGTTAGGAGATGTCATGACAATGCCTGGTTTACCTAAAAAACCAGCAGCTCTGAATATGGATATTGACGAATCCGGAAAAATTACAGGTTTATTTTAAGAAAAGGGGAACCATGGTAAAATCAAAAGTCACGCCTTTTATTACATTAAATGGTAAATCGAAAGAAGCTATGGATTTTTATGCGAGAGTTTTACCAGAAACAAAAATTACACGGATGGATTTTTATAAGGAAAGTCCAGATTTTAGCGAAGTTGAAGAAGAACTCGTCTTATATGGTGCCTTATCCATAAAAGGAGCAGAAGTTTTCTTTTTAGACATGCAAGAACAATACCCTGCACCTGAACCAACTTGGGCACATTCTATTTATCTTGACTGCGACACAGAGCAGGAATTTGATCAAATTTTTGCAGCTCTATCGGAAACAGGTTCAGTGATGATGGGGCCTGAATCAGTGGGAAACATTCGTAAGTGTGCCTGGATTACCGATAAATTTGGTATCACTTGGCAGCCTGTGTGGGAGTAATATTGAAAGCTATTCTTTTTGAAGAAGAGCTTTTTTTAATGGAGACATTAAAGAAATAAAATCCCGGTATAAAAAAATGTTAACCCCTTGATAAGCAAATGATATGACAAACTTAGAAGGCTCATGGTAAACTTTAAATATCAAAAATTTAAGGAGAACATCACTATGAAAAAGTCACTGAAGCTTTCGCTTGCGCTCGTTTCGCTCATCGCTGCAGGAGCTTTAGCTGCTTGCAGTAATGGTGGTTCATCAAATAAAGAAGAATCGGCAAAGAAGCAGACGGAGATTGTTGTAGCTACAGATGGAGCAACAAAACCCTTTACATATGCGGACAGTCAAGGGAACTTGACGGGCTATGATATTGAGGTGGCGCGAGCTGTTTTTGATAAGTTACCCGAATATAAGGTGACTTACCAAGCAGTTGACTTTTCCGGAATTGTTCCAGGATTGGACAGCGGACGTTATCAGATGGGAGCCAATAACTTTGGCTGGTCAAAAGAACGGGCGGAAAAATATAACTTTTCGTTCCCAATTTCAAAATCTAATAATGCTGTCTTGACAAGGGACGGGAACTATAAAACGCTGGCAGATCTTGCTGGTAAGAGCACAATTGGAAATCCAGCCTCTAACTATACAAAGATGATTAATGATTGGAATGCTGCCAATCCAGATAAAAAGATAAATATTAGTTATTCGTCAGACAGTACCTCAATCAATACACGCTTTAATCAAATAGAGTCTGGAAAGATTGATTTCATGCTCTATGATAAGATTTCTCTCAAATCCAGTGTGAAGGAGCAAGGGTTTGACAGCTTGAAAATCCAAGATATTGATACCTCAACAGGAGATCCGGAGCATGACGGCTACGAATATTTCCTCTTTGCAAAGGATGAAACGGGTACAGAACTGCAAGCCAAGGTTAATAAAATCCTTGCTGAACTTGAAAAGGATGGGACACTGAAAAAGCTTTCTGAGAAGTACTTTGAGGGGAACTTCGTTCCTGAAGCAGACAAGTTTAAATAAGCTGGGGAGAAGCAGTCTTTTCGAAAAAAGAAGAAATATTTCAAAGACAAGAAAAAATCATAAGATTCTTGTATAATAGTAGGAGTAGTGTAAAAGCTGTCCCTGAGTTTCTCACACACAAGCTATTTGTGATAGGAGTGAGGGACTTAGACAGCTTTCTTTGATGAAGATAAAAATGAATAAAAATAAAAAAATAATTTTGGGATTGGGAGTCTTGCTCCTGTTGCTCATATTGCCCATGCTTCCGTTTTTAATGATTCAAGGGCAGTATAGTTTTGATGAGTTTTGGTCCATGTTTTTCACTAAGATATTCAGTTGGGAAGCCTTTAGTTCGGCTTTTCTACCGATTATTAAAATGATACCAGTCTCCTTGCAGATGACGTTCATTGCCATGTTCTTTGGCCTCATTTTGGGGCTGTTACTTGCACTTGTCAGAATAAATAAGATTCCCATTTTAGATCAATTGCGTGCCTTATTTGTCTCCTTTACACGTGGGACACCGATTCTGGTACAACTTTACTTGACCTATACAGGAATTCCCTTGATTCTTAAAGCGATTAACATGAATTACGGGACAAATTATACGGTCAACTCTGTCCCGGCCATGCTCTTTGTGATTGTGGCTTTTGCGCTTAACGAAGCTGCTTATAACTCAGAAACAATTCGCTCAGCTATCCAATCTGTAGACAAAGGACAAATCGAAGCCGCGCGTTCTCTAGGGATGACAAATTTTCAAGTTTTCTGGCGTGTGACCTTACCTGAGGCAGCATCAGTTGCTACAGCTCCGCTGGGCAATGCTCTGATTGGCTTACTTAAGTCAACTTCTCTGGCCTTTGTCGCTGGTGTGGTTGAGATGACCGCCCAAGCTCAAATCATTGGGGGTTCAAGCTTCCGCCTCTTTGAGACTTATCTTGCTTTAGCCTTACTTTACTGGCCTATCTGTATCGTTTTAGAAATCTTGATTCGTAAGATTGAAAGCAAACTGGAAATCAAAATGCCTAAAGCAGCACGGAAAATCTCACTTGGACGCAATCCTTTTGACAACGGGGTGACCAACAAATGATAAAAATTTCAAATTTAAGCAAGTCTTTTGCAGGAAATGTTGTCCTTGACAATCTGAACCTGGAAATTAATGAAGGTGATGTTATTGCGCTTATCGGGGCATCAGGTGCCGGCAAGTCTACTTTTCTACGCTCCATCAACTATCTTGAAGAAGCAGACAGTGGACAGTTGGAAATTGATAACTTCAAGGTAGATTTTGAGCATATTAGCAGGCAAGAAATTCTCGAACTGCGTCGGAGGACAGGGATGGTCTTCCAGCAGTTCAATCTCTTTGAACGTCGTACAGCCCTAGAAAATGTTATGGAAGGCTTAATTCAGGTTAAGAAAATGCCCAAAGCAGAAGCACAGAAACTTGCTGAGGAAAACTTAAGAAAAGTCGGTCTTGAAGAGCGTATGGATTACTATCCAAAATTCTTATCGGGTGGACAAAAGCAGCGTGTAGGAATAGCACGAGCAATGGCAATGCAACCAACTTTACTCTTGCTTGATGAACCGACATCAGCGCTTGATCCTGAACTTGTTGGGGAAGTGCAAGAAACCATTCTCAATGCAGCCAAAAACAAGCAAACGATGGTTTTGGTCAGTCATGAAATGGACTTCGTCTATAATGTAGCGACCAAAGTCCTCTTCCTTGAGAAGGGTAAAATTATTGAGGAAGGTAGTCCCAAGGAAGTCTTCCATCATCCCAAAAATCCACGAACGAGTGAATTTTTATCTCGTCATGTTAAAACCAACGGTATAGGAAGGTCAAATGATTAATTTAGTTTTACAGTTTTATCTTAAGGGTCTACTCGTTTCTTTTTTAGTCGTCGGTGTACTCAGCCTTTTATATGGTTTTATTTATTGGGCAAGAAATCGTCATAGACCGAGCAATGTTTGGCGTAATCGCTTGTTTGATATTATCTTAATCGATATTTTGACCATCCCAATTTTGAGTTTTGCTATTGTGGGTATCTTGATTATTTTCAGAATCCGTGGTTTATAAATCAAAATAATGGCAAATAATTTAAAGAGAATTTATAATGGTTTTATAACTGGAGAGGTGAATTATGACAGAAAAAATATATGATGTAGTAGTTATCGGTGCAGGACCTGCGGGCATGACCGCAGCTATGTACAGTGCGAGAAGTGAAATGAAAACCCTACTTCTGGAACGTGGCGTTCCAGGTGGGCAAATGAATAATACAGCAGAAATTGAAAACTATCCAGGCTATGGCCAAATCATGGGTCCTGAGCTCTCAATGAAAATGTATGAACCCTTGGCTGATCTTGGTGTTGAAAATGCTTATGGCTTTGTCACATCGATTGTTGATAATGGTGCAACAAAAACGATCAATACTGAAGAAGAAGTATTCGAAACAAAAGCAATCATCATTGCGACAGGAGCAAACCACCGTAAGTTAGGTGTGCCCGGCGAAGAAGAGTACGGTGCGCGTGGCGTATCTTACTGTGCGGTCTGTGATGGTGCTTTCTTCCGTGATCAAGATATTTTGGTTGTGGGTGGAGGAGACTCTGCTGTAGAAGAGGCAATTTTCTTAACACGTTTTGGTAAATCAGTAACCATCATGCATCGCCGCGATGAACTCCGTGCTCAGAAGATTATTCAGGAACGTGCCTTTGCAAATGATAAAATCAAATTTATCTGGGACTCTGTTCTTGAAGAAATCAAAGGTGACGACCGAAAAATTGAATCAGTCCGTTATAAAAATGTTAAAACAGGCGAAATTACCGAAGCAAACTTTGGAGGCATTTTTATCTATGTTGGTCTAGATGCCGTTTCTGAGTTTGCACGTGACTTGGGGATAACTGATGAAGAAGGCTGGATAATCACAGATGCTACGATGAAGACAAGTATCCCAGGTATCTTTGCTGTTGGAGATGTTCGTCAGAAAGACTTTCGACAAATTACAACCGCAGTAGGCGATGGTGCTCAAGCAGCGCAAGAAGCTTACAAATATGTTGAAGGCTAAACAAAAAGGCTATTTTAGAGTTGAAGGTCTAAAAACTGATTATAAATCAAGAAACTTAGCGTTTCAATCAGGTTTACCAATCTTTTATCATTCGTATTATGATGATAATTATGTTATAATTGTTTCAGTGTAATTCTGATTAAGGAAGAAAAGTATATGGATAAGATGATTTTTGACGTTTTACTCGTCGCTATGTTGATTGTTTCTGCAGTTTTAGTTATTTCAATTTTGATGCAGCCTTCCAAGCAGGATGGAGCAGCGGACGCATTTTCAGGAGGATCAGGTGAACTCTTTGAGCGTCGTAAGGCACGTGGTTTCGAAGCGGTAATGCAAAGATTTACAGCTATTACTATTGGAATCTGGCTTCTTCTCGGCTTCATGTTGGTCGTTTTATCAACGAAGTAATATTAAAATAGAATCTCTTAAGAAGTAGTGGTGAACTGAATTTTTAGTGGCCACTATTTTTTTATTTGTAGAAAAATAAAGTTTTATAGACAAAAGTTAACAGATTTTCCACTTTTTTTGGTACAATTTAATTACATAATTTCATAATTTCAATTTACTCCTTAGTTTATGGAACCTTCCAAAACTGAGGGGTTTTTGTATGCTCTTTTTGCGGTAAGTTTTGAATAGAGGGATGAAGTGAGAGTTTGGAGCTGGCAGAAGGGGAGATAAGTTTCCATAGTGCAATTTTTGCCATGTGTAAATCCTTATCTCCTGGACTTTAAGGGGGTTCTAAAAAATTTTTGGAAAAAATAAGATTTAGGACTTGACGTTTACAAAAGTAAACGGTATAATACAATTGTAGTTTACAAATGTAAATGAAAGAGGCATGATTATGAAACACATAACTGAAATTAATGCACAGAAGAAACGATGTTGCTTGCAGTGTAAAAACAATGTTGAGAAGCAATGAACAGGCTAAAAATAAGGAGTTAGAATGACCAACTACATTTTGAAGGAAGGCGATAACAGCCTTGCACCAATTTTAGTTTTACACAGTACAGGCGGTGATGAACACCAGTTAGTGCCACTTGTGGAGGAATTATTTCCCAATCATCCTTTTTTGTCTATACGTGGGCGGATTAGTGAGCAGGGGATAAATCGCTATTTTAAACTTAAGGGACAAGGATTTACGAAGGAAAACTTTGATTTGGTTTCCTTAGAAGAAGAGGCACAGTGGCTGACAAAGGAAGTTGAACGTTTAGGGCAGCACTACCAATTAGATCTCTCAAAGCTGAATGTTATTGGCTATTCAAATGGTGCCAATATGGCGCTCTACATGCAACTTAAAGGGTTGTTCAAGTTTGACAAAATCTTGGCTTTTCATGCCATGCAGCTTACAGAAGTTGGAACGCCAGTTCTTTCCGATGAGAGCAAAGTTTTTCTTACCCATGCGGACAATGATCCGATTGTGAGTAGAGAAAATCTTAAAGAGCTCTCTACTGATTTGGAAAAAACGGAATGTCAGCTTGAAATATTTAAGGCCAAATTTGGGCATCAACTGAGTGATGAAGAAATTTTAGCCGCAAAAAAATGGTTAGAAAAATAAAAAAGAAGCTGACTCTAAAAGAGCACGTCTTCCTGATAGAAAAAATAATAGAAAAATTGAAAAAAGAGGAAAAACAAATGACTACAGAAATCGAAACACAAAACATCCTTAGCGGCGTTCACCATGTTACAGCAATCACATCAAGCGCACAAAAGAATTATGATTTTTTCACAAATATTTTGGGACTTCGCTTGGCAAAATTGACAGTCAATCAAGATGACTATGAGACTTATCACCTTTACTTCACAGGGGAAGATGGGAAGAGCCCAAATATGACCTTCTTTGACTTCAAGGATATTCCAAAAGGGATGCATGGTGCAAACAATATTGAACGTGCTTCTTTCCGTGTACCTACAGATGAATCACTTGTTTACTGGACAGAACGTTTTGAAAAAGCGCATGTTAAACATGGAGAAATTAATGTCAAATTTGGCAAAAAGACACTCGAATTTGAAGACTTTGATGGTCAAAAATATCAATTAATTTCAGACCAAGACAACACAGGGGATGCTGCACTTGATCGCTCATGGCTCCTCTCCAATGTTGCACCTGAACATGGAATTATTGGCATGGGACCGGTTTTCGTGAAAGTTACGGATACCTATAATCTACGTATTATTTTGGAAACAGTTTTCGGTTTCCGTTATGCAGGGCAAGAAAATAATATGCATCTGTTTGAAGTAGCTAACGGAGGAAACGGAGCAGCCTTGATTATCGAAGAAGCAGAGGAAAATGAACGTTATGCTTATCAAGGCTACGGTACTATTCATCATTTGGCTTTAGGGACTACAAATCCAGAGACTTTGAAATACTGGATCGATCGTATTCAAACTTTCCGTTTACCACATTCAGGCTTGGTTGATCGTTTCTATTTCTCTAGTGAATATGTGCGTGTTGCTCCCGGTGTTCTTTTTGAGATTGCGACATTTACACCGGGTATTGGAGCGCTTGAGATGGCAGAGTCTGGTGATGGGGCAGTAGATAGCTATGAGGAAGCCCTAATCACCTCAGGTTTCTGGATTGACGAAACAAAAGAAGAAGCTGGGAAAGATCTGAGTTTACCGCCACATCTTTTCCCAGAAGATGAAGCGGTCAAAGCACGTACAGCAGCAAGCCTCCGACCTTTAGATACATCAGATACAATGCGTGATCGTCGTCAAGATGAGTTATGGACTGTCGATAAGGTTGTAGAACGCAAAGAGGGAGAAAGTTTAGAAGAATTTGAGCAGCGTTATCTGGGTTGAGTCATCCACCTCTAAGATTTGAACTTCTAGGAGAGAGACTGAACAGCAGCAATAAAGCGTAAAAAGCAAAAATAGAATCGCTTATGCGGTTCTATTTTTTGCGACTTTTGAACACTATGGAAGCCTTTAGATGCTCTTTTTAGACATATTGAAACCTTTATGGAAACCAGTAAGCTACTGCTATTTTTGCATTTTACATTAGACTTTGAAAAAGTGGAAAACAAGAAAACCATCCGTTTATCGGATGGTCGTTAAGATTTCTGATATTTATCCTCATATCCTTGATTTCTATCACTTAATATGTATCAACTTCTTCTGATGATTCCAGCATCAAATTTTTGAACATTTGTGATAGAGAAATTGCATCTTTTTCAGATGGTTCAGTTATGCTCTTATTTTCTTTACTTGACTTAGCAGTGACAGTCATTTTGAATTTGGCACTTGTTTTTCCATCTTTAGACTGAATGTCTCCATTGATTTTAGATTCAGACTCATGTGTTTTAGGATTTAAAGTAGTTTCAACATCCATAGATTTGATGTTTGTATACTTATCTAGGTCATCCATCATCGCTTGGACATCCTCTTTGTTGGAGGTAGTCATGAGGTTTTTTAGATAGCCTTTGATATCATCACCGTTGCCAGAAAGTTTCATCGTTACTTTATCACCTGACTGAGTAAAGTTCTTTTCCGGAATATCTTTGAAGTTTTTTTCAATATCTTTTTTATCTGTTTTGTTTTTTTCGAAAAACTGATTGTAAGTAGATTTCCACGACTCACTGTCAGCACTTCCGCCTTGGGAAGCAATGCCGTTCTCCATCACAGTCTGATCAACAAGAAGGTATTTTTGATCCAGTTGGTCAAGAAGTTGACCATAGAGACTTACATAAGGATTAGCAGATTGGAAGTTATCAATCAGAGATGTGACTTGTGAATTTTCTACATAGACGCCTTTTTTACCAAGAAGCATGTTCAGTTCAAGCTCTTGGTCTGATATTTTTCCGTCAGTATTAAGTGCAACTACTTTATTATTGTAATCAACACTTACTTTAACATTCATCGATGCATTGTTAAGAAGAGCATTAATTTCTTTGCTTGATGCATCGCCTTGCATATCAAAGCTGTCAAACTTTATAGACACATCGTGAGAATTATTATCTTGAGATTGATTGCTCAAGGCAGTGTAGCTATCAATGTAGTTTTGCTTTGCTGTTTTTGAATTAGAGCAGGCCGTTAAAGTAAAGGCCGTGAGCAATGCTGCACTAACTAAAAAATGTTTCTTCATACTATACTGTCTCCCAATTTAAGTTTAAGCTAATTTTAAGAAAAAAACTCCATAAAGTCAAGCAATAAATGAAAACATATCATCCAAAGAACGGTGCTCAACTTTTTAAACTTTAAATTTACTTTAATTCATATTTGAGCATTTTAAAGTATAAAATGTTGCATATTTATGCAACGAGTTGTATAATAAATGATAAATTAAAATAAAGAGAGAAAGATAATGTCGCAACACTCCAAAAATAAATTAACTGCAATTTCTTTAGCCTTGATGATTTTTACCTCCGTTTATGGTTTTGGTAATGTTCCACTTGCCTTTTTTCAAATGGGATATGGATCGATTATATGGTACATCATAAGTGCTTTGGTTTTTTTCATCCCTTTTTCTCTGATGGTCACCGAATTTGGGTCAGCTTTCAAAGCTGAAAAAGGAGGAATTTATACATGGATGGAAAAATCAGTGGGCCCGTCCTTTGCTATGATTGGCACATTGATGTGGTATATGTCCTGGGTCATTTGGTTTGTTTCAGTGGGAAATCGTATATTGGTGCCCATTTCTAATATGATTTTTGGGACAACGGTTCTGCCCAGCACAGTTATCGTGTCACTTTTGGCCATACTCATCATGTTCCTTGTAACCTTTGTTTCTCTTAAAGGACTTGAAACGATAAAAAAAGTAGCCTCCATTGGAGGAATTGCTGTTGTTTCACTTAACTTTATCCTCATCATTGGTGCCTTTATTATTTTAGCGAAAAGTGGTTTTCATCCAGCCACCCCTTTGACGCTGGAGTCTTTGGTGTCAACGCCTAATCCAACGTTACAACCTGCAAGTTTTGTCACTTTTATTGCCTTTTTAGTTTATGCAATCTTTGCTTATGCTGGTGTGGAGTCAGTGGGCGGACTTGTCGATGAGACTGTGGAGCCGAAAAAGAACTTTCCTAAAGGTATCCTACTTTCGGCTGCCATTATCGGTATTGGTTATTCTTTCATGATACTTTGTACTGGCTTTTTCATTAATTTTGATAAGGACTGGATTCCTGGTATTATGGATGGTTCAGTGAACCAAGGGAATATAACCTACTTTATGATGCAGGAATTGGGAGAAAAGTTGGCAGAAGTCTTCCATCTATCGTCTGGTGCAGTGCATACATGGGGAACAGTTTTTGCCCGTTATGTGGGTCTTTCCATGTTTCTCTCTCTGACAGGCGCCCTCTTTACACTTATTTATTCTCCACTTAAACAGCTGATGGAGGGGACACCTGAAAAGATGTGGCCGGGTAAACTTGGGAAAATTGAGGACGGTGTCCCTAAAAACGCCATGAAGGCACAATTTATCATTGTGGCGCTCATGATTTTGCTCAACATGGTTATTTCACTTATAAACAAAGGAGCTGCGGATAAATTCTTCTTGGTAATCACCAATATGAGTAATATAGCCTCAAGCCTTCCTTATGTATTCATTGTTTTTGCTTATATCAAGTTCAAGAAAAATCATGCCATTGAGAAGCCTTTTACCATTATGAAAAATGAACAGTTTGCTATTGGTATTTCGTGGCTTGCGGCTTTGATGATTATTATGGCAGACTTTTTCACAATTGTTGAACCGGTAATAAACTATTTCCAAGCTTCTTCGGGTGCTTCTCTGAGCAGTGTTTATTCGGATATTATTTCGATGATTGCTGGACCAGTGGTCTTTAGTGTCTTAGGCTGGTGGCTGATTAAGAACTATAAAGGAAAGAAGTTGTAGTTTAAATTCCATAGCGAGAACAGTTGTCTTTTTAGGAAAATCCTAACATTGACTTGGAAATTTAATTTTCTATAGAACATTTTTAGAAAAATGAGAGGAAAGGTGTGCTATAATAATATCCTAGAAAATCTTTGGAGGGAGTAGAGTACGATGGACAATCACATTAGAGTAAGTCATACATGGCTTGTCATAATAGGCGTTAGTCTTGTTTTATTTAGTTATGGTACGCACTCTCACAAGCTATTTTTAGAAGGACTAGGAGCTATAGCTACGGTTGGCGCTTCATTTTGCGCCCTTTCAGGTGTCGTCATCCGGGTAATAAGGCGCAAGCGTGGTGAACGTTTTAAGTAATCCCGCCGATAAAGCTAATAGTGTCAGTGTCACCATGTATGCTGTATACTTTCACGAGAGAGAATTCAGTCTATGAGCGACCATATTCCAAAAGTCATCCAATTACATAGACGTTTAAAAATACTCATACCAATCTGTCCACGCATAAAGCGGTCAACGCCAATTTCCTTCATAAAAGGTTATCCTTGCTCTTTTAGCGTGACTCGCGCATGTTTTGTCTTTTATTCGTCAAAACTGAAGAGGTTTTTAATGCCAGCATGAGGACCGCCTATTCGCAGTTTTCTTGTATATCTTGCGCTTCCCATTATATAGGCAAGAGCATCAAGTTTCGAACATTACTAATAGTAGAATTTTTGCGTGATTCAGTATGTGTGATAAAATGAGGGAGGAGGATTAGCGATGGATACAACTCAAGCTCTAGCAAAGCTCAAAGCTCTTGTAAACACATCTTTGCACTATACTAAAGATGTTTACGACCGAGAAAGATTGGAAGAAATGAAAGAAATTCTCCTTGAACTCTCGCAAAACCTGACCTCTTATTCAGAAGATGAACTAGAAGCCTTTTTTAATGAAGACTTAGGTTATGTCACACCAAAAGTGGATGTAAGAGCTGTTGTCTTTGAAGATAATCGTCTCTTACTTGTGAAAGAAAAAGCAGAAGGACGCTGGTCTTTACCTGGTGGTTGGGCAGATGTTGGTTATTCACCAGCAGAAATCGCTCAAAAAGAAGTAAGAGAAGAAAGTGGCCTTGTGGTGATGCCCTTGCAGCTGTTTAAGCTTGTTGATAAGGCCAAACATCCTTATCCTAAAAGCTTGAATTATGTCTACAAACTTTTCTTTTATTGTGAGGCGAAAACTTTTGAAGTGCAGCCGGGCTTAGAAACTTCGGAGGCACGCTTTTTCTCACGGGAAGAAGTTGTAAACTTACAGAATATCTCGGTAGATCGAAACACACGTGATGACCTTCTGGATGCCTTTGAATTTCATAAGCATCCGACAGCAGGTGCAAAATTTGATCACGTTCAGTAAAAGGTGGTTCACTAAAATATCAAATATGTTATAATATCATTATTCCATGCGGACGATGAAAAAGATGGGGCTGTTTAAGATTAGTGCCCTTATTGTATAAACGAGCGCAGATAAATCAGTTGAGCGTTTATCGTTTATCGAACTAAAAAGTAGAGCGGGCTGCTTACAGTCCGCATTTTAATTTTTAAAATAATAATGAGTGTTGAAAAGAACCACAAAAGAGCACTGAAAAAGAGATGTTGGAGAACTATGAAAATAAAAGAAGTTATTTTAGATGAGCTGAAAAAGCATCCAAAGAGAGGGTACACTGTTGAAGAATTGGCTGTTAAGTTAGGACTTACGAAGGCTTCAGATTTTAAACGGTTTGTTAAGACTTTGGCTGCCTTAGAAAGTGAAAGATTACTGGAATTTACGAAAAATGGCAAAGTTAGACTTGCTAAAGTGAAGGCTGAACTTGTCGGAAGCTTTCGGGCAAATGCAAATGGTTTTGGCTTCGTGACTATCGATTCAGAGGAACCTGAAATTTTTATCCCTAAGGGAAGAACAGCTTTTGCCCTTGAAGGGGATGAAGTAAAAGTCGAACTAAAAAGTAATGCTAATCCCTTAAAAGGCACAAGCGCTGAAGGCGTTGTTACAGAAGTTTTGAAACGCTCGGTCACTCAACTTGTCGGAACTTTTGTCAAATTTGACGAAAAAGAACGAAAAGAGTTTGAGCGCATAGGTTATGTAAAATCACGCAACAAAAAACTGCCTTATCCTATCTTTTTGACAGATAAAGGCTTGGTCCCAGAAGATAAAGCGCTTGTGCGTGTCGACATCACAGCTTATCCGGATAAGAAAAATCCGAAAAGTATGCAGGGATTAGCTGTCGAAATCGTTGGTCAAGCAGGAGATAAAGGCATCGATGTCCTTGAAGTTTTAGCTTCACTCGGTATTCGTTCTGAATTTCCGGAAGACGTTTTGGCACAAGCTAACGCTATTCCAGAAGAAGTGGATGAGAAAGATATCATAGGGCGCGTGGACTATCGTAAGGAAATCACGTTCACCATCGATGGTGCTGATGCCAAGGACTTGGATGATGCGGTGCATATCAAACGCTTGGATAATGGAAACTATGAGTTGGGCGTTCATATCGCTGATGTGTCTCACTATGTCACTGAAAATTCACCTTTAGACCGTGAAGCTTTTGAGCGTGGAACATCAGTATATGTAGCTGATCGTGTCGTGCCAATGTTGCCCGAACGCCTATCAAACGGTATCTGTTCGCTTAACCCTCGCGTTAATCGGTTGACGCAATCTTGTGTGATGGAAATTACCCCTGAGGGAAAAGTCCTTCAGTCACAAATAGGTCCTTCCATTATCAAGACGACAGAACGTATGACCTATGATGATGTCAACTTGATGCTTGCTGGTGATGAAGAAGCATTGGAAAAATACGCTGCCATTAAAGCATCTGTGGAAGTCATGGCTGAACTTCATGAAGCCTTGGCAGTAATGCGTCATCGTCGTGGTTCCATTGATTTTGAAACTATGGAAGCACGCATTATCGTTGATGAAAATGGCCTGCCTATCGAAATTCGTAAGCGCAGCCGAGGAACAGCAGAGCGCATGATTGAGTCCTTCATGTTGATTGCCAATGAAACAGTCGCAAGCAGCTTTGAAGCGCGTCATTTACCAGGGATTTATCGTATTCACGAACATCCAAAAGAAGAGAAAATGACACGCTTTATCGACTTTGCTGCAAGCTTTGGTCTGCAAGTCAAAGGAACTTCGACAGAAGTCAGCCAAAAAGCCTTGCAAGAGTTTTTGAAAAAAGTGAAAGGTCAACCAGGAGAAATGGTTCTTTCGACAATGCTCCTGCGCTCCATGCAACAAGCGCGTTATTCTGAGGACAACTATGGGCACTTTGGCTTGGCAGCGGAAAACTATACGCACTTTACCAGCCCGATTCGTCGCTATCCTGACTTGATTATCCATCGCCTGATTCGTGAGATGGCTCAACCAAGTCCAAAGACCATCGAATACTGGGCGGAAAAAATACCAGAAATAGCCCAACAATCAAGCAACCGTGAGCGCCGTGCCGTTGATGCTGAACGTGAAGTTGAAAAGATGAAAAAAGCTGAATTCATGGAAAAACATGTCGGTGAACAGTTCGAAGGTGTTATTGCCAGCGTGACTCGCTTTGGGATGTTTGTTGAACTTGAAAATACTATTGAGGGCTTGATCCATATTTCGACCATTAAAGGGGAATATATGAATTTCCATGAACGTATGATGGCGCTTGTTGGTGAAAGAACAGGACTTGTTTTCCGTATTGGTCAGCCGATTAAAATTCGAGTCACTAAAGCGGATAAGGTGACGGGTGATATTGATTTTGAGTATGTCAAGAGTGAGCTTGACCTTGTTGAAAGAAATTTGAAGTCTAAAAAAGAAAAAGTCTCACGCCGCAGACCTTCTGATAAAAAAGAGGCGCGTAAAACTTCAAGACAGGAAAAAAATCACTCTGAAAGTACTCAAAGAAAAAAATACAAAGGAAAGTCAAAAAAGAAAAAGCCATTCTACGCTGATGCCGCTAAGGGCAAATTTGGCAATAGAGCTAAGAAAAAGTCGAAAAAATATTAACAGTAAAAAATGCTCAACCGTGGTTAAGCATTTTTTTACTGTTTGAGTTCAAACAGTAACATTGTGACTTTTTGCTGAGGCGCTTTTGTAGCTGTGTCAGGAGCAAGAGAGTGTTAAGGTTGGACAGCTGTTTTTTTCGCTTCAATAATGCTTTTGCCGTTTTTTAGTTATGAAGAGCGACTCGTTTGGCTAAACATTTTACAATTTGTTCATTAGAAAACTTAGTTTCTTCGTGACAGTCTGAGTTTGGGGCTTAAGGTTGTGCCTACAATCTCATAAACTACAGTTGGACCTGCAGGATCGTAAATAAACTCTTCATTGGCTACTCTGTTCTTTCCCAAGACAACTTCTGCTTTAAGCTTAACTTTTTCTCCAGGGGATAGCTCAGGGATATTTTGTAAGTCTATTGTACGTTCTGCGCCTAGGGTGATGTCACGACGGACTGATGGTGGGGTAATATTTTTCCATGTCCCATCAAGCAGTTTAAAGACGTGAAGTCTAGCAACAAACCCACCGTTATTTCTTAATTTGAAACTCCTTACTTTTTCCATTTAATTCTCCAATCTTTTGAATGTTTTTGGTAAAGAATGTTATGTTACTGGTATTATATTAAAAAAACTGAAAAACACAAAATGATACGCTGCTATAAATGAAATGCAAGAAATGGTTTCGAGACGTATCAAACTTGTTACAACATAAGAGAAGCAGGGGAATTTAAAAGCTAAGGGAGTAATTTCTCTGGAAAAAAACTTTCAGATATCAATGTTCTAAAGGAAAAACTGGTTAAAATTGAGCAAGAACGGGTGAGAACTTGTTCTTTTTTTGTGGCTTGTTTATTTGCTTGCTTAAATTGAATGTTTTTTATCTTGAATTTAAGTATGATATACACTTAATCAAATGAAGCTGCCCAGAAACAGTAGATAATAATTTGACATAAAGAAACAAAAATGTATAATAAAAGGAGCTATGATTACGAAAAATGACAAAAAGATAAAAATTAAAGCGAGATATGTTACAAAACGTTTTGATTTAATCAGTACTAAAAGTGGTGAATCTCGCATTAAAAAAGCTTTTTTTCCGGCTAATAAACAAGATTTTTGGGCGTTGCGTAATGTATCTTTTGAGCTTTATGACGGTGAAACCATTGGTATTGTAGGACTCAATGGTTCAGGAAAATCAACACTTTCTAACATTATTTCGGGTCAAATTTCACCAACGACAGGTCAAGTAGAAATTAATGGTGATGTCTCAATCATCTCTGCTTCCTCAGGTCTCAATGGAAATTTGACGGGGCGTGAAAATATCCGACTTAAAGGGCTGATGTCAGGGATGTCTAAGCGTGAAATTGAGGAAAAAATGGAGGATATCATCGTTTTCTCCGAACTCAAAGAGTTTATTGATCAACGTGTTAAGACCTATTCTTCCGGTATGCGCGCCAAACTGGGTTTTTCAGTTATGGTTCATCAAGATCCGGATATTATGGTTATTGATGAAGGATTAGCCACTGGGGATCAAACATTTGTTGGGAAATCACAGAAAAAAATGTTTGAATTTCGTGAAAAAGGGAAAACGATTTTGCTCGTTTCCCACTCCATCTCGACGGTGCGTTCTTGGTCGGATAAGGTATTGTGGCTTCATTATGGGGCGGTTAAAGAATACGGCCCAGTTGATGAGGTTTTGCCCAAGTATGAAGCTTTCATTCATTGGTTTAACGGTTTAGATCGGAAACAGCAGGAAGACTATAAAACCAAAGTCCGCCAAGAACAGCTGGCTTATTCCCTAGAAGAGTATAAAAAAGAACTTGGACGTTCAGAAACTAGAGAGACCAGAAAAGGGAAAAATAACCTTAAAAAATTTACCTCAAAAGCGATTAAGAAGAAGTCTAGTTTACCTACCAAGGTTTTACTGTTCTTTTTTGGTTTTCTATTTATTTGGCTTGTTTTAGTTAACACTTCTAAGGCAACTTTAATGACTTCATTAAAGAATCCGATCGGTTTCTTTGGCAACCATTTGTTTCAGCCTAAGCAGAGTTTTTTAGAACGTCAGAGAGAACAGGGCAATCTGCCGCCTGAACCTCCTCAAGAGGATAAAGCTCAGGAAGAAGCTGTTCAAGAAGAAGCAGATAAAAAAACAGATGAAAATGAAAACTCTCAAAATGAAGAAGAAAAAACAGAAGAAAGTACGCCTAGGTTGGTAGAATACAGTATCCAAGCTGGTGATACTTTAGATGCTATTGCGCTCCGATTTCACACCAGTGTGGAGGAGTTGATTCGCCTGAACCATGCGCAGGACTTAAGTGTTTTGATGGTGGGACAGATTATTCAAGTGCCAGAAAATCAAGCTTCAGGAGAAAGTGAAACCGCCTTGACAGAATATACCGTTCAAGCTGGCGATACCTTGGAGAGCATTGCACTCCAATTTCACACGAGCGTTGAGGAACTGGTTCGTTTGAATCAGGGGCAGGACTTAAGCCTGCTCATGGCTAATCAAGTAATCAAAGTCCCAGGGAACTAGTCCATAGACAGCCTACAAGGAAAAAACTTCTTGATGACCGGAACTTTACTCCTTCCCTATCCGTACATATCACATATATAAATCAGAAAGGTGTGCAAAATGAGTAACGTCTTGCAATACTTTAAAGAACAAATACGATACTTACCCGTGGCTTATAACATGTCAAGATATAACACAAAAAGTGCAACCATGAGTAATCGGTTTGGCCGTGTTTGGGAAATCTTGGATCCCCTGTTTCAACTGGGTATATTTTACCTCTTGTTTGGCATCCTGATGAAGCGTGTCATCCCCTGTGGTTATCCTGTGCTCCCTTGGATGTTTATTGGGCTTGGTGTCTGGGGACTCATGCAAAAAACAATAGTTTCGGGGGCTCTAACGACCTATAACCAGTTGCGTATGGCTTCTGTGATGAAGTTTCCCGTCAGCATACTTCCCACATCCGCTTTTTTTGGCTTTTTGAGTGAGTTTTGGATTATGATTACTGCGGGACTTATTGGAGCTATATATAATGGCTTTGTTCCTAGTCTTCACCTTTTACAAGTGATTTATTATTTCTTTGCCTTAGTTATTTTTTCTGTTTCAACATCCTTATTAAATGCTACGATTATGATTGTCTTTCCTGACTTAAAGTTCTTTTTGAATTATTCATTTCGATTTTTAATGTTCATGTCAGGTGCCGTTTTTTCGATGAGGCAGTTCAATCAGATTCCGCAATTTTTACTCCAAGCCGTGATGATCAACCCCTTTTATTACTTGATTGAGGGCTTTAGAGATGCCATATTTGGCACCCAATGGTTCTGGGAAGTAGACCCCTCTATCATCCTGTCTTTTTGGGCAATTACCTCCTTCATTTTGTTATTAGGTACACAGTTGCACTATAACATTCGTGAACGTATTTCCGACTTTTTATAGAAAGTAGATATGAATTTAGCTGAAGAATTTTCACATTACGCCTATCCTTTAACGGATAATAGCTGGCAATCATCTTTGCCCACTTTCACATTGACTACTTCAAGAGAGATAAGCCAGGAGCCTAAGATTTCGGTAGTCATTGCCAACTATAATAACGCACCTTATCTGAAAAAGATGTTGGATAGCTTGGTTCATCAAACCTTAGCGGCCGAACATATTCAAATCATGTTCTTGGATGACAAATCGACAGATGACTCGATAAAAATAGTTGAGACTTATATGGAAAAGTATCCTTCGATTGAACTCTATGTGCTTGATAAAAACACTGGAGGCGCACATGGTCCGCGAAATGTAGGTATTGACAATGCGCGCGGGCAATACATGGTCTTTTTGGATGCGGATGACTGGTATGATCTTGATGCTCTAGCGTATATGACTGACTTATTGGATCGTTCAAGTGATGATTTTGCTGTCACGGGAATGGTTCAATCTGTCAATGGTCATCTTTCGATGAAGTCTAAACCGTATTATTATGAGGGAGAGATTTTTAATCGCGACATCAATAGCTTGTCGCCAGAGTTTTATGGCTGGCTTGGCCCGCAGGCAGTCATTGTACGCAGCGCGCTGATTCATGATAATAATCTCCACTTTGTTCATCAGCGGGTGGCAGATGATGTTACCTTTTTCTATCAGGCTATGCGCTTTTCTAAAACAATAACACAAGGAGAGCGACTAACAACCTACTTGAACCGTGATGCAGATAATGAGAGCTTGTCCAAAACAATCAACAGAGACTTTATGATTTCTTGGTTACGTGCTTTAGGCTATATCCACAGGACTTATCCGGATGACTTATCTAAGGAAAAATTTATCTCTCGACGTTTAGAGTGGTTGGTTTGGGATTTTATCCTCCGGACGGATATTGGTTATACTTTTGGAAAAAAGAGGTTCAAAGATTTCAAAACGCAAATCGATTATTATCTGGGGCAGATAGGGTTTGACCCCACACAACATTTCCGAACTGGCGCACGTATGGTCGCTTGGCAGTATCTGAAAGAGGGAGCTTTTGCAAAGCTTATGAGTTTTCATCGTTGGCATCGTATAAGTCATTTGGGTGTACGAAAATTCAAAGCTTTTGAGTTTGATGGTGAGCAGTTCGCTTTCAAACGCTTCAATAAAAAACATCCTTTAGTCAAGATTAACGTACGTGCCATTGCTGAAAAGATTGAGGAAGATAAATTTTATTTTAAATGCTTTACAAGAGAAAAGGTTGAATACGTGGAACTCCGTGAGCTCAAAGACCCATACTATAACAGGGTAAGATTAGAGGTTAAATCCTTAGGAGAGAGTTCGTACCTTGTTCATCTCCCCAAAGATTTTGACAATGACAACTACCGCTTGTTAGTTATCACTGATCTTTGGCATGAACATGGGTTTGAGGGGTTTTCAAGGATGCATAAAGGGAAAGTGAGAGAAAAGAATGAGTGAGATTAAGGTTTCAGTTATTGTTCCAGTTTATAACGTTGAGAACTATTTAGAAGAGGCATTGCTTAGTCTTAAGAATCAAACGTTAACAGACTTAGAGTTTATTATTATTAATGATGGTTCTACTGACGGTAGTTCTTCAATTATAGAAAAAGTTACTTCAGGTGATTCGAGGTTTAGAGTTTTCAACGTTGAAAACGGTGGCATTGGTAAAGCGTTTAACTTAGGAGTACGTGAGGCACGCGGTGAATATATAGCTGAATTTGAAAGTGATGACTATGTTGCTTTAAATGCATATGAGCGCCTTTATCAGACAGCTAAGCAATTTGATGTTGATGTTGTTCGTTCAAACTGGACTGAATTTTCAGAGAAGGAGAGCATAGTACGTGATATCTTGTGGGAATATCCAGACAATTATGACAAACTAATTGATGTGAAAAACAGTGATATTTTTGTTCAAGTTTATCCCTGGAATGCAATTTATCGTAAAGCTATGATAGAGAAAAATAATATTGCTTGGGATGAATCAGTCAAAAGTTATGGTGACACAGGTCTTTTTTGGAAAATTAATATTTCTGCAAGGGATATGGTGTTTATCAAGGACCCTCTCTATTTTTATCGTCAAGATAATCCAAATTCTACTGTAAACAATATCGGAAAAAAAGTTGAATTTTTAATTCAACAATTTCGATTAATAAGAGCTCAATTAATCGAAAAGGGTGCTTTAGAAAAATATCTTTATAAATTTTACAAGCAAATGTTTGAAAAATATTTTTGGGCAATTGAAAAAATGACCCATGCTCGGGATGAAAGAGTTTTAGATGTTTTAAAAGAGATGTCGGAAGACTTTAAAATTGCTTTAGAACAAGATAATTTAACAAGTATTGATTTCATCTATACGTGGAAGATACAACAAATTGCAAATAATCCTGAGAAATATTACATAGATTATTTGAAGAAGCTTTATAAGGTCAGTGTTGTGATTCCAGTTCATAACGCCTCACTCTACCTTAGAAAGACACTTCAACAAGTTACAGAGCAAACACTTCGTGAAATTGAAATCATTATTATTGAAAATGGTTCTGAAGATAATTCTTTAGAAATTATTGAAGAATTTGCGAAACGTGATGATAGAATTACTTTTAAATCAATTGGTCAGAGTAATCCAGGAAATGCGCGCAATATTGGTGTTCAACTTGCACGGGGAGAATATTTACAGTTTTTAGATGCAGATGACGAATTTTATCCATACTTACTTCATGATGCATACTATAGAGCTTTTAATACCTCATCGGATATTATAGTTTTTGGAATGGCTGAAAAAGGATTAAATGGAGAAATACAGCCTGTATTTAATCCATATTTAGAAAATGAAGGCAGATTTTCAGGAAAAGATATTGATTTACGTCAAATAACGCCCTATCTTTATGACAAGATGTTTTTATTGGATTTCATTAAAAATGCTGGATTGAAAAATCTAGATCAATTTGTAGCTGAGGATGCCTTTTTCACTTATACAGCATTGCTTTCAACATCAAAAATTTCCTCACTTAACAAAGAACTACTATTAAGAATTGTTAGACCAGAAGGATTGATGGGGACTTATAATGAAAATTTCAATGATGAACTTAAACTTCATTTTTCAATGCTTAAGTTTTTGAAGACAAATGAACCGGAACAAATTGAAAGGTATAAATTAAAAATTGTAGGAACAGTTTTCTGGTTCTTGTTTGAAAACAATAGGGTAAAGAATGACTTTAAGCAATTACTTTTTGATGCATTAAAAAATGAATATTTATCTGAATATGAAATTGATACACTTAACCCGTTGAAATATTCGAATAATATTCATGAGATGGAAAAAATAAAGACTGTCCAAGATATTGGAAAATATGATTTTGAAACTTACTTTAAAATTCACAACATTAAGTTAAGAAAAGAAAGCAGCATTGTACCAAATGTAGATATTCAAGAATCTACAGGGAAAATTGTTTTTGGTCAAACAAGTAAGCAAGGTGAAAATACGGCAGTGAGAATGTTTTCGATTATCATTTCGAACGCCCCAACAAGTAATGCCAGTGCTGTAATTAATTTTATCTATATGGGAGATAACAAAAAAATTAAACGCGATACCTTATTGCTATCACTTTTAATCGAAGGTGATGGTGATTCACTCAAATCTAGAGTTCTTCAACTAGAGTGGGAGAAAGGCAATCAAGTATTCAAAGAAAATGTATATTATACTTTTGATGAAAATGTATTTAGTATCTGGATTGGTTATACAGAGCGATATGCAGCTTTTGACTATAATTTTTTATCAATAACATCAAGAGAAGGAGAGAATCATTTCAGTATTGTTCAGAATAATATAGGCTACATTGAAGATACTATGATGACGATTTCAAAAAATAGACTGATAGCTATTACTGATGTAGAGGAATCTGATAAAAAGAACAATGTTACTGTAATTTCAAAAGGTTTTAAAAAAGGGGTTCGTAAGTTCAGAAGGGTTATAAAAGGCTAAAAAATGGAAAAACAGAAGAAAGTCATATATAATGTTTCGTTACCGATTTCATTGACAGTGAGCATTGTACACAGATTAACAGTTAATAAAGCGGCCTATGCAATTTTGATTTTAAATGATACAAATAATTCAGAGGTTGATGAAGTTGAAGGCAAAGATTCACTAAAGAGGGCGAATTTAAAAATAGATAATATTATTCATAGCGGGATATTTGATGAAGTTATCATTTTTGACAAAGGCTTGAGAGTGGGGTGGCCTAGGTATAAGACTTTTGAAGAAATAGAAGCTGCTACTCAAAGTGAATACGACTCATTTTTTTCGGAAAATAATATCATTCTTACTGAATTTAGCGAATTCTATACATCAGGTGATTTTTGGGAAGGCAGCTTTAAGATATATGCTTCTTTAAAAAAATTACCTATCTCTGTTTTTGAACTTGGTACTGATTATTTTGAAAAAATAAGTAAATATAAGTATGATGGTCCGTTTTTAAAGTTGCTTTTAAAACACAGCGCTTCTTTTCCAAACGGTAGTTCTGATAAGGCCATTTTATTCTCGACCTCATCATTATCTCAAAAAAAATACGAAGGAAAATCACATGAACTTTTTGATTTTCATAATAGCCTGAAATCCTTAAGTGAATACGAGCTCAGTAAAATAAAAGATTTTTTTGGACATTTTGAATTAGATATAGTAAATCCTACGACTTTGGTAGTTTTGAATAATGTTCGATTTATAAGAAAATGGGCGATAACTCCTAGGCATGGTGAAAGGGTGAAGTATCTGTTAAAACGATTTGATCAAGACCATGATTCGTATTTAGCAGCAACCGAGATTGCGACGCTAAGGACTCAAATCGCTTTAGATTTTTATGCATCTGTGGATGATATAATTCACCTTAAACACCATCCAAGGTCATGGTTTTCAGATGAAAAAAACAGAGAGTGGTACGGCTTGGGAGTCCATAGTTTATCCCCGCTTCCTATAGATTTTTATCCTGAATTACCTGAGAAATACACAAGGGCAATTCATTTTGCTAGTTCAGCATCTGCCTATATGGAGAAGTTTTCGGATAACAATATTGTTTTGGGAGATGATTTTTATTATAGTTTTGTCAATTATCATAAGCTATTTTCGAGTTTATTGTTCATTTTGGATAACAATAAAAATCCTATAATATATTCCCATTCTCCATATATCAGTCAAATTAATTTGTTACTCAAGTATTTTTTTAACAGAGATGATTTAAAGGCAGAGACTTATAATCCGACTGTTGCATATACTGGAGAAAGCACCTTTGTAATAGTTCAACATTATAGAGAGGAACAAAAGAAAAGCAGTAATGTTATCTTCTTTGAGGAGTCATATGCTAATATCAACAATAATGACTATAGAAGTTTACTTATTTTAAAAGAAAGTGAAACTAAGTATAGTTTTGAACTTGAAAGCAATGAGATTTTACATTTTGTGACAAGGAAAACTAAAACTCAGAATGATATACAAAAATATGGAGCAGCATTTAAATTGAGTTTCTCAAACCAGGCATTATATATTCAGCCCTTAGGATATGCGGAACAATGGGACACTGTTGAGCGCCTTAATTTGAAACATTTTGAAAGAAGTTTTAGGGAGATTAGTAATCGAATAAGGTAATGGGGTAGGTGCCTCTATAAATTATTGAAATAGGGATAAACATTGTGGTGATGTATAGCGTTTATATGCATACTCCAGAGATGGAAGTTTATAGGTAAAAACATGGAAAATTTAACAAGTAGAAAACTGAAAAGCTTATCAAGCATATTTAACTCCTCCATATTCTCCGACATTATGGATGATATGGGGTATAAAAATCAAATGATTGCAGGTTTACATCCCAATATTGAAGGGGCAAAAAGTTTTGGACGTGCAAATACTTTAAAGATAAGAAAGTTAAAAGAAGGCGAAGATTTTCGGGGAATATATGCTGCATTAGATACATACAAGAGTGTCAACGAAGGAGATATTATTATTGTTGAAAATGAAGTCTTTGACAGAGCTTATTTTGGAGAATTGAATGCGAATTTGGCTATTCGTAGTGGAGCAATTGCCTCTATCATTGGAGGAGTAACACGTGATGCCAAAGAAGTCAAAGACTTGGGCTATCCAGTTTTTGCCGTAGGTTACTTTGCTCAGGACGTACGCGGGCGTGCTACCCTTGAAGGTCATAATGTACCGATTACAATCAATGGAGTTAGTATTAAACCAAAGGATTTGATTTTCGCTGATATCAATGGTGTTGCCATCATCCCGCAAGAAATTGAGGAAAAAGTGGTTACCAGAGCTATTGAAGTTATCCAAACAGAGAAGAATATCATTGATAAAATTACTTTAGGAGTGGATGCAATGACAATATACGATGAGGAAGGAGCATTTTGATGAAAGTAGTAGCTTTTCTTCCAGCCAAAGGAACGAGTGAACGGGTTTTAGGCAAAAACATGCGTAACCTAGCTGGGAAACCCCTATTTCAACATTTATTAGAAACTCTCTTGACTGTTGAAGAAATTGATGAAGTTTACATTGATTCAGATTCAGATGAAATTTTGGAGATAGGAAAAGGATGTGGTGCTATTCCTTTGAAGCGTGAGGCAAAATTTGCGAATAATAATACAGATGGTCATCAGCTTTTTATGAATCAGGTCAGACAGGTGGAAGCTGATATTTATATTCAAGGTCTAGGGACCTCCCCATTTATAAAAAAAGAGACTATACAAAGAGGAATTAACACATTAAAAGCATCAGATAACAATGATTCTGTAGTTCTTGTTAGAAAAGAAAAACTATATCTATGGAGAGAAAATCGCCCAACTTATAACAGAAATCATGTTCCAAACTCTAAGGATTTAGAGGATACCATTATCGAAACAATGGGTTTATATATGACGAAACGTGAAATAGCATTGAAACTAGGACAAAGATATGGTGAAAAGCCTTATCTTTTAGAAGCATCTAAAATTGAGGCATTCGATATTGATACTCCGGAAGATTTTGAGTTTGCAAATATTATTTGTTCGGGTATAATCGCAAGCAAGCAGCGATAAGTAGAATTAACATCATACAGCAAACCGTGAATATAGGAGTGGCTGCATGATAAATAAAAAAATTGTTGCAGTCATTCCTGTGCGTGCGGGAAGTAAAAGATTACCCAATAAGCATTTGCTTCCTTTTGGAGATACAAATCTATTAGTAAATAAAATAAATCAGCTAAAGAAAGTTCCAGAAATTTCTCGTATAGTTGTTTCTAGTGATTCTGAGGAAATGCTTGATATTGCAAGAAAAAACGGAGCAGCTGATCAATATAGACCTAGAGACTATGCTGATGAAAAGACAAAGAGTTTTAATGAGGTTGTTGAATATATAGCAAGCAATCTAGATGGGGAAATCCTTGTTTGGGCTTTTGCAACAGCTCCTCTTATTGGTCCTGAACTAATTAATAAATTTTTGGAAGTTAAAGAAAAAGGGTTTGATTCGTTAGTAACTGTAACAAAGCTTCAAAAATATATTTGGAATGATAGTGGACCTGTTAATGTTGACTATTCAATTCTTCCCATCACTCCAAAAAATAATCTGCCTAATTATTTTTATGTTAATGATGGTATTTATATAGCTAATAGGAAAGATATGATTAAGTGGAAATTATATCATGGGAAATCGGCCTATCCATTTGAGATAAGTAAATATGAAAGTGTAGATATTGATGATATTTATGACTTCGCTCAAGCTGAAGTATATCAAAAAATAAAAGAAAGATAGCAAAATGAACAAAAAACTCACACTAATCGCTGGACCAGATCCGATGGAAAATGAAGAAATGGTCCTTGAAGTTGCTGCTAAGCTTAAAGAAATTACGGACCGCTTGGGAATCAATTTCATTTTTAAAGGGTCATTTGATAAAGCCAATCGCTCTTCTATAAATTCCAAACGTGGTTTGGGAATGGAAGAAGGATTAAGACTTTTACAAAAGGTAAAAGACATTCATGGCATTCAAGTAACAACAGACATACATGAGTCTTATCAGGCTGAGATTGTCGCAAAAGTTGTTGACATTATCCAAATTCCAGCCTTTCTTTTTCGACAAACAGATTTGTTAGTTGCAGCTGCTCAAACAGGAAAGACTGTCAATGTTAAGAAAGGGCAATTTGCTGCGCCTTGGGACATGAAAAATGCAATTACTAAGTTAGAAGAAGCTGGGGCAAAAGACGTGTGGCTGACAGAACGCGGTTCAACTTTTGGCTATAATCGCTTGGTTGTGGATTATACGGGAATGCTCTACATGCAAACACTGAAACATCCCGTTGTGTTTGATGCGACCCACTCTGTTCAACAACCTGGTGGACTAGGAGAAACAACAGGTGGAAATCGAGAGTATGTTCCTTCTTTAGCAAAAGCAGCTGTTGCGATGGGAATTGACCATCTCTTTATGGAAATTCATCCAGATCCTGCTAACGCTTGGGCAGATGGTCCTAATCAAGTGAGACTTGAAGATGCTGATAAGATACTGACAGAACTAGTTGAAATCTATAATTTGGTGAATAAGGCTTAACCATGAATAAAGAAATTGATGTAATTCGAGCTGCTCAAAAAGTATTTGACTCAGAAATTTTAGCTTTAGAAGCCACTAAAAAAACGTTGGGCGCTGATTTTGAAAAAGTTATTGAGTTGATTGCCACACGGACAGGAAAGGTAATTGTTTGTGGCATCGGTAAATCAGGTCATATTGGTGAAAAAATTGCAGCCTCTTTCTCAAGTCTTGGAACGCCATCATTTTTTCTTGATGCTGCAGAGGCTGCGCATGGGGATTTAGGAATGATTGAAGCCAAGGATATTGTTATTGGTATCAGTTTCAGCGGGGAAACGGGCGAACTGATTGCATTAATCTCAAACATAAAAATGATAGGAGCGAGATTACTTTCAATTACGGGTAATTCTTCATCTTCCTTAGCAAAACATAGTGATATTGCGCTTGTTTTACCTAAAATATCAGAAGCCGACCCAAATGGACTAGCTCCGAGCAGTTCAAGTACAGCAACTCTTGCTATAGGAGATGCTCTTGCTATTGTGGTAAGTCAGCTTCATGGCTTTAGTGACCGTAACTTTTCTCTATTTCATCCAGCCGGTGCTTTGGGAAAAAAATTATTGCTTAAAGTTTCAGACCTTATGGTTACTGGAGAAGAAGTTCCTGTATCTCAAATGGACACTCAATTAGCCGAAGCGCTTCTTGTAATTTCCAAAAGGAAGCTCGGACTTGTCAATGTTTTAGATGCTGAAAATCGTCTTTATGGTGTAATTACAGATGGTGATGTCCGACGTGTGGTAGCAGGAAAGCTTGATGTTTATAAAGTTACCTCTGGCGAAATTGCAACTCCCAATCCAATCGTTCTAACAGAAGATTTGTTAGCGATAAACGCATTAGAAATTATGGTAAAAGCAGGCATTAGTGCAGCTCCTGTTTTTGATAAAGATAAAAATTTAGTTGGCACAATTGCGAGCAATGAAATTCTTAAGACAGGAATTACCTTATGACACATTTAAAAAATATAAAGTTAATAGTTCTAGATGTTGATGGTACTTTATCTGATGGCAAGGTGTATTTAGGAACAAATGGTTCAGAATTTAAAGCTTTTAGCATTAAAGACGGACTTGTTTTGGCTGCCCTTTCCAAAGTTGGCATTGAGGCAATAATGTTGACAGGGCGAAAGAGTGAAGCTGTGGATATACGTGCTAAGGAGCTTGGAATTATTGCAATTCAAGGGATTTCTGATAAAAAAACAGAGTTAGATTCGCTTTTGGTAACAAAAGGTCTGACATACGAAAATGTCGCTTACATTGGAGATGATTTGAATGATTTTTCTACTATGAGTCAGGCAGCGTTCAAAGGCGCCCCAGTAGATGCTGTTTCAGAGATTAAAGCTATTGCAGATTATGTTTCAAGGAGCAAGGCAGGTGATGGCGCTGTGCGTGAGATAATTGAACACTTGTTAAAACAAACAGGGCATTGGAAAGATATCCTCTCACTATATGGAGTGTAAGTGGGACAGAAGTTCTTTTGAAAGTTAAAATCTGGGGGCAAATATTTCTAAGGAACATTAGGAGCATTATGAAAAAATCCTTCATCTATAAAAGTATTGTATTTCTATTAAAAAAGTTAAAGGAAAACAAAAAGGAGAACATCATGACCAAAGAAAAAATAGGAGAACCAACAGAAAACTTCCCAGACCCTGCAGGTATAGCCTTTAAAGGGAAATATTACGCTTTTTCAACAGCATCAGATATCGGCGTTGTTCCTTTTGCGACTGCAGATACGCCACAAGGCACCTACAAGTTACGCGGGAATGCCTTGCCTCACACACCAGAATGGTCAAAAGCTACGGATTTTTGGGCGCCGGATGTGGTGGTTTGGGACGACCAAGCCTTACTGGCCTTTTCAGCACCCAGTAAAGAAAATGGCAAACGCCGTATTGGAATCGCTACAACTAAGAGTGCCACAGCGAAGTTTGAGGCGAGAGACTATCCTTTCATTATCTCAGATACTGAAGGTGGCGTCATTGATCCTGCTTTCTTTAAGGACCATAATACAGGCAGATATTATCTCCTCTATAAGAACGATGGTAATGACATCAAAATTCCTAGTCACTTGTGGATGATTGAGATTGACCGTAATGCAGAGCTTATCGGGAGCAATCCTAAAAAACTGCTGACAGATTTGTCAATCCCTAATCCTCCTCACAACGGCACAGAGAAAGTTGTATCAACCATTGAAAATCCAGAATTAGCCGTAGCGCCAGATGGTACTTACGTCCTCTTTTTCTCAGCAGGTAATTACGGGACGTCACATTATTTTACAGGTTATGCCACGAGTAAAAATCTTTATGGCCCTTATCAGTATGTAGCCCCTTTGCTAACGACACACAGCACAGGGGGAATTGTCGTTGGTCCTGGTGGTTTGGACATTTTTGGAGGAACCCATGTGATGCTCCATGGCTGGGTCAATGGCATAGGCTATCATAGAGGAGGTCATCGTGCGCTTTACACAGGACAACTTTCATGGAAAAATGGCCATCACCCTTATATTGAAAATTTGAAATTAAATCAGTGATTTACAGCTGGAGGAGAGCAGTTTACCCTGTAGGCTTGATTGGAAAGCCTGTAAATTTGCGCAAAATATACAAGAAAGCGAAGCTTAAAAACGGATGAAGCATAACACTAAAAACTACGATTATCTCATTGTTGGTACAGGTCCTTATGGCTCTATTTTTGCCTATGAAGCTGCCAAACGAGGCAAACGTGTACTCATGATTGACAAACGCGACCATATCGGTGGGAACATGTATACGCGCAAGGAACAGGGGATTAATGTTCATGAATATGGGGCACATATTTTTCATACGGATAATAAAGAAGTCTGGGACTATATCAACCAGTTTACGGAGTTCAATAACTACATTAATCAGGTAGTCGCAGACTATAAGGGAGAACGTTATAATCTTCCTTTCAATATGAATACTTTTTACCAGATGTGGGGCACTAAAACGCCAGAAGAAGCAGCAGCCAAAATCGCAGAACAACGTGAAGCAGCTGGAGTAATCGCTCATCCTAAAAACTTAGAAGAACAAGCCATCTCTCTCATCGGTACAGATATCTATGAAAAGCTAATCAAGGGCTATACTGAAAAACAATGGGGGCGTTCTGCCACAGAACTTCCAAGTTTTATCATCAAGCGCCTTCCTGTTCGTTATCTTTATGACAACAACTATTTCAATCATCGTTATCAAGGTGTACCAGTGAATGGCTATACGTCTATTTTTGAGAAGATGCTTGCTTCTGATCTGATCGATGTGCAGTTAAGCGTGAATTTCTTTGCGGATAAAGAAGCTTACTTGGCAGAATTTCCACGGATTATTTATACAGGTATGATTGATAGCTTTTTTGACTACATACATGGTGAGTTAGAGTGGCGTTCTCTACATTTTGAGCATGAAATACACGACTCTAACAATGTTCAGGGAAATGCCGTCATTAATTACACAGATGCCGAAACGCCTTATACGCGAGTGATGGAGTGGCGACATTTTGATCAAAACTCTGACGAGGGCAAGAGTGTGATAACCAAAGAATACCCTCAAAATTGGGACAAAACTAAGGAAGCTTATTATCCAGTTAACGATCATAAAAATTCTGAGATATTCAAACTTTACCGTAAAGAGGCAGATAAGATAGCGGATAAAGTCAAGTTTGGTGGCCGTTTAGGGAATTATCAATACTACGATATGGATATGGTTTTCCATGCAGCGCTGGTTGATGTGGCAAAAGAATTCAAAAATTTTGATGTTTCATGATTAAAGGCGCTGAAAACAAGCCAAATACAAATGATCAAAGCAAAGCTAGGGAGAATCAGTCATGACATGGGTGAGTTTTTTGGGGAACTTAAGGCGCGTTGTATTAAAATCCTTGCTTGCAATATTTTTATACCTCTTAACCTTTTTCATTAAGCGAGAACCCAAGATGGTTCTTTTTGCTAGTTATAATGGCAAATCAGTAGGGGACAGCCCTGGCGCTATCTTTGAAGCTTTACGGGAGCATCCTGCTTATTCGGACTATCAGCTGGTTTGGGCTTTAAAAAAGCCCTATCCCGTTGCAGGAGCTGCTCAGGTGGTTAAGTTCAACAGTTTGGCTTACTACAAAGCCTTAGTCAAGGCAAAATACTGGGTTTTCAATGCCAAAATGGCGCCTTATTATCACAAGGCTAAAGACCAGATTTACCTTCAAACTTGGCATGGTACGCCTCTGAAACGTTTAGGGCATGATATTGAAGACACAGGTAAACATTATCGTGCCTATCTGACGCACGGGCAAATGGTCAAATCTTATGATCAAGACAGTAGGCACTGGGATTGGCTGGTTGCACCTTCTTCCTTTGCGGCTGAAAAATTTGAAACGGCTTTTCAGTTTCCTCGAGAAAAAATGATTCAAGTAGCCTATCCAAGGACAGATGTGTTGAGCAAAGCAACACCTGAAAAAGTGAAACAACTCAAAACAACCTATAAGTTGCCTTTAGATAAAAAGGTCATCCTCTATGCCCCCACTTGGCGGGATGATACTTATGGCTTAGACGGTTACCATATCAAGTTACAAGTTGATTTTGCACGTTGGAAAACTGTGCTGGGGCAAGATTACGTTGTCCTGTTCAAACCGCATTATTTAATTTCAAATCAAGTTCAGATTGATGCGAACCTAAGAGATTTTGTGTTCTCGATGCCTGCGACTTCGGACATTCATGAAGCTTATCTTATGGCAGATGTATTAGTAACAGATTATTCATCGGTTTTCTTTGACTATGCTATTTTGAATCGTCCTATTTACTTTTATATGTATGACTTAGACGTTTATGGTACAGCCTTGCGAGGTTTCTATCTGGATGTACATAATGACCTCCCCAGCTCGCCATTTCAGACGGAGGATGAACTTCTTTTAGCCATTCGAGATAGGCACTTTGATCAGGAGCGGTTAAAAGCTTTTAACCAGCGCTTTAATCCCTGTTCTCAAAGCAACAGCAGCCGAAAAATTGTTGAAATGATTATGCAGTAGAAAGGATTTCCTTTCTTTTTTTATCAAATATTAAAGTTTCAAATATATAACTTTAATTTATTGACGATAAAATTGTAATCTCGTTGCAAAAGATGCAAATAATGATATAATTGAATATAATGTGATGGAAAAAATGTCACAAAAGAAATGTTTATGTAGTTATATATGTGATAGAAAAAGAGGTCAGTATGGCAATGAACAGAAGCAAGAAAAAACAGCAGAAAAAGAAACATCCGATAAGAAACGCAATATTAATTACTTTAGGACTTCTACTTGTTACAGGCACGGCCTTTGCTGCTTTTTTCTACCAGACAGCAAGGGTAAATATTGATAAAACCTATGCTCCACTGGAAACTTCGAAAAACCAAGCGGAGGCCAGCCGTGCGATCAGTGAAAATAAGCCTTTATCTTTTCTAATCATGGGTCTTGACTCACGGCAGGAAGATTTATCAGGCAGAACAGACAGCTTGATGCTGGTTACGGTTAATCCGACAACAAAGCAAACGACCATGGTTTCCATTCCCAGAGATACCTTTATTGAAGCTGCAGACGGATCCATTACAGCTTCTAATAAGATTAATGCTGCTTATGTTCAGGGAGGAGCAGCAGCTTCCATAGCAGCGGTCAATCAATTGCTTCAACTGGATATTGATCACTATGTGACCATGAATTTTAGCGGTATTGAACATCTGGTTGATGCTCTAGGCGGGATAACCGTTAACTCTGACCTAGATTTTAAGGTTGATGATATGACTTTTCATAAGGGAGAAAATACTTTAAATGGTAAGGAAGCTCTTGCTTATGTTCGTATGCGCCATGACGATCCAAGGGGGACTTATGGACGAGAAAAGCGCCAACAAGAAGTTATCGCTGCTATTCTAAGTAAGATAAAATCTCCGCAAAGTCTCACGGCTTATCAAGGTATTCTTGAAGCTCTGGGTGGAAATGTTAAAACAGATTTGACTTGGGATCAGATGCAAAAAATCGTACTGAATTATAATCAAGCTTTTGGTAATGTCGTCCATGAATCCATTCAAGGACAAGGACAGATGCTCAATAGCTTAAGTTTTCAAGTAGTGACTGAAGACGAAAAAACACGCGTTCGTAACTTGCTTCAAGAGCAATTAGCACAATAATTCATCAATCAATCCTCCTTAGTGTCTTTAGGTGTAAGGATGATAGCGTGTCCCCTATTCCAAATCAGCGCAGCAACTTTTAATAAAAGATTATGAAGTAATTCTTCAAAAACGATATTTTTTTGAAGAATGATGAATAAGACGCTCAGGCAATTGATATATGAATTGCCGTTCCTCCTTAGTGCCTTTAGGTACAAGGAGGACAGCGTATTAACACGAGAATAAATGGATGAAAGAAAAAATAACTCTAGTAGCAGGAAGCTTTGACATTTTGCACGAAAGTCATAGTGATATGTTAAGACATGTTCGAAATTTGGGAGACAGGCGTATTGTGATGCTTTCTACAGATAAATTTAAGGAAGGAAAGAATAAAAAAGCCTGTAAAAACTGTAATACTAGAAAATGCGTTTTAGAAGCGATGCGATGGGGGAATCTAGTAGTTTCTGAGCAATCATGGGAGGATAAGGGCTTGTATATTGATAGGTTTGATGTTGATATATTTGCTATGGGAGAGGAGTGGCATGAAAAACTTGCCTTTTTGAAGGAGAAATTTCCTGAGCTAAAAATTATGTATTTTTCTCGCGGCAAGCACTCTTCAAGTCAAATCAAAAAAGATTTAAAATACAGTTTTAAAGAAGAATGACAGAGGTTTTTAGTGAAATTTAAAGCGATTGTATTAACTCTTATTTTGTCTTTCTTTTATCCATTTACTTTTCTTTCGCGCCTGCACAAAAATCGAATTACCTTTATCTCTCTAGAGCATGATAACCTCTCAAAAGATTTTAAAATTTTGTATGAAGCTCTAGCCGCAGAACAGAGATATGAGCTGAAAACTTTGTTGTTCAAGTTCAAGCCAACATTTTTAGGAAATCTCCGATATGGCCTGGCTTGTATCAGACAGCTTTTTATCATCCAAAGTTCAAAGTTGGTTATCATTGACTACAATAATTTTGTGATTTCTAAATTTCCTCACAGAAGCAAAGTCAAAGTATTGGAAGTATGGCATGCGACAGGTGCGTTGAAGAATTTTGGAAACAAGGTAGAGCGTGATTATGAAGTTAAAAACTATGACTATGTCATTGCGAACTCTGATTTTTTTAAAAAGATTTATGCTGAAGCCTTTAATCTCTCAGAGAAAAATGTACTTGTAACAGGCATACCTAACAACGATAAAATTTTTGATTCGGACTTTGTAGATAAAACAAGAAAAAGGCTCTTGGAAAAGTATCCTTTCATAGAAAATAAAACAGTTATCACTTACGCTCCGACATTCCGTGGCCGTATAAGCACCCATTTTAGAGAAGTCGCTATAGATTTGGAGCGTGTGCAGAAAGCCCTAGGGAGCGACTACATTATTATTTATAAGGCACACCCTTTGATTCCAGATTCAAGATATGCTGATACTCCTAATGTTCTCTTTATTGAGGATGAATTAATTTCCTCAATTTTTTGTGTGAGCGATGTTCTAATAACAGATTATTCTGCTATTGCTATTGATTGGATGATTTTTGACAAGCCTGTTGTTGCTTATGTTCCTGATTTTAAAAAATATTCAATGAAACCAGGATTAACCATTGATTACAGGAATGAATTTCCAGGTCAGTTGGCATTTAATGAAGATGACCTAATCAGAGCACTTCAAAGCTGTAAGGACGATGAATATAAGAAAAAAAGAAGTGATTTTTTCAAAAAAACTTACCAATACAGCGATGGAAAATCAACAGGTAGAGTGATTTCGATGATTCATTCTATTATGAATGATGCTTTGTAGAACATGTGCTTGCCCCAAATAAAAAGTAAGCTATTTTAGATAAAATCTAATAGCTTACTTTTTTTATTTTTGAATAAAATAATAAGAGGTTGCTTCACCAGAGGCAAGTAAAGCATTGGCTTTATCTTGAAGCTCTTTGTAAGATGTTGAAACTGTTGATTCATGCTTGTTTCCAGACTTATCAACGTAGACCAACACCCAAGAATGCCCGACAGTGTCTGTTTCTGAGTGAGAGGAAGATGCATTAGAGTCAGCTTGTGGACTGTGTCCACCTGCACCGTTATTTTCTACAGGATTATTCGAGTTGTCTACCCAACCCGTGTCACTGCTTTCAGTGGTGGAAGATTTTGGAGCTTCTGTAGATGATGCAGTGTCTGTGCTCTCAGAAGCTTTTGTATCAGATTTTTTGTTTGTGTCTGAGGTAGAACTTTTGACAGAGCTAGAAGATTCAGAACTTGTGTCTTTTTTAGCATTCGTATTGTTGCCACAAGCTGCAAGAAGTAAGAGAGCAGCAAATGAGCTCACTATAAGTAATGGTAATTTAAATTTTTTCATATAGAACTCCTTAAAAATTCCTTTTACTACCCCTAGTATACCATATTATCTAAAAAAACTTCCTTTAACTATTTATAAAAATTATTAGGTAGACGAAATCCCATTTAAAAAAAGCAAGATGAAAAGTTTGTAAGTGTATTTTTAATTTGTTAGAATTATTATACAATATAGAAAGAGGTATCTTATGATTTGGTCATTAATCGTTGGCGCAATTATTGGGATGATTGCAGGTGCAATCACAAGTAAAGGAAAATCCATGGGATGGATTGCTAATATCTTAGCTGGTCTTGTAGGCTCAGCTGTCGGTCAAGCATTGTTAGGAACATGGGGGCCAAGTTTAGCAGGAATGGCTCTTATCCCTTCCATCATTGGTGCTGTTATCGTTGTAGCTGTTGTGTCTTTCTTCTTAAGCAAGATGAACAAGTAGGCTGGATAGAGTCAATATATACTTGAAAGAAGAGCAAAAAAACAAGGCGAGCCTTGATGTACACCTCAAAAGTTTAACTTTTTGGAGGTCACATCATCTACTCTCCTTGTTTTTGTATTTTAATTTCTTCATCTTCAAGTATACTGATAGAGTACACACTGGATTCGTGCAGCATCTTTTGTAGCGCATTAATCATCATTACGAGCCAGGAGAAAGAAATAGCAAAGGCGATGATTTCAAAAACAGTGAGTGAGAGATAATGAACTTTTAGAAATAAGACAGCTGATGCCACAAGTCCTATAAAAACAAAGGCAGACATGCTTAAAAACTCTTTTGACAACTGTGGAAGAAGATATTTGCTCAACGGGATTAAAACGATAATGCATAAAACGATACCGTAGGCAGAAGCATTATGAAAAACCATGGTCCAGGACTGGGCAGGGAAAAGTCCCACCCCAGCGATAAAGAGAGCAATAACATAGTAAAAGGCTTGAACAACTTTAATCTTGAAGTTGTAAAATTTACTTTTTTGGAATTCAACGAATAAATAATCAGTGATTGTCAGGAGCATTAGGGCTGAAAAAATCATCGTAAAATTAAACTGCCATTGATTTTCAGCCTCGCCCGTCCCTAAGAAGCTAAAATTATATTGCCACCAGCCATTTTGTCCATTTGTTGCCATGGAAAGAAAAATTCCACCGATGAAAGTAACAAAAAGCAAAACGATGAGATGAGATATTTTGACCGAAACTGCAAAGAGAATCAAAAAATAAAAGACGATTGCAGAAAATAGAGCAGACAAGAAGGAGGCTGTCAGAGGGTCCAAGGTTACGCCAACAAAGGTCATTCCAAGAATATGCCAAATCAAAGCTTGAACTGCGAAAATAATGAGTGTATAGGCTAGTCCGATGGTTCCAAGTTCTCTTATGCGACTGATTTTCCGTTTTTTCGTGGCTATGTTCTGTTTTGCATAAACCCAAATAAAAGTGATAAAACCAATAATTGTAGCACAGAGCATGCTCATACCAGCTACAGAGTGATATCTGCCACCTGTGAAAGCTATTTGCCCTTCACCACTTAGTAAGAAAGTCATCAAGGAAATTACTAAGCTTAATAGGCTGGGGATAAGAACATAATGTAAAGAAAAATTTTGAATATCAACTTGCTTTGCATCATTTTTTAAGACAACTTGATCTTGTTCAACGAATATTTTATATTTCTTTTGATCGATTTTATGCATAAGCTCATCTGGAATTTCAATAATTTTTTTCATTAAAACCTCTCCGCTTTTTAATTTTTATCCTAAGCTATTATATCAATATTTTCAAGATTAGGCTTTGTCCATCCTTTTGTTTTTTAATAGGCGGATTTGGAGCAAGTTTTGAATGTTTTTCTAAAGCAAAAACCCTTCTCTTGTCCATAAGAAGGAGAAGAGTGTATTTTTTGGTTTTTAGCCAATCAAAAAATCCCAAGAAATTCACAACTTGGGATTTATTTCAGTTGCATGTATTCAGATTAACGCTTCAAGATAAACTCAGAATGGATAGAGGATTGCTCCATTGTTTTGGAGATAGCTTGCTCAAAAGCCATCCGCCCAACCTCTTGACAGTGGTTATCTACAGTAGGAATTTTGAGCAGCTGCCCTGAAAGTAGTCGTTCTTGCCCTACAATAATAGGCTTGGGAAGGTGTTGTTCATCAAACCAGCGCCAAACGTTGGCAGCAATGTCGTCAGAGTTGGCAAATATCCCATCAAACTGAATAAGTTCTGGGGCTAAACGATAGGCATCTTCGGCTGATATTAAGCCCGACTTTATCTGTTCAAGATGGGGGTTGATCTTATAAATATCCCTATATGCTTGTAGGGTTGTTGATATAGTTGGACTGTTTCCTCTGGATAAAAGAAATCCGATATTTGAGCAATTCTGTTCCTTAAGCCATTGAAAAGCCTGACGATAGGCTGGAATACGGTTGGCATAGGTCGCTGGAATGTTACTGTTTTCGGGCCGATAGCAAAGGACAATGGGGCCATATTTCTGATATTTAAGAATCGTTTCCTCAGATACCTGACGGGAGGTGAAGATAATTGCATCAAGGGCTTTTTTTCGTAATTTTTCCAGATATTGGATTTCCAAGTCTTGATTATAGTTTGAAGGCAGAATAATAATTTTATACCCAGTTTCAAAACTTCTTTCAAGGATACCTTCGAGTATCTTGCTGAAAAAAGAGGCTTTGATATAGGGGAGAACAACACCTATATTATGTGTCGCACCGTGCGCAAGCTCTTGTGCAATTGCGTTTGTAGCATAGTCTAGCTCAGCAGCGGTTTTGAGTATTTTTTCACATGCTTTTTGGGAAGCATAGCCGTTACCTGATAAGACACGAGAGACAGTTGCCTTGGAATATCCCGTGAGTTTGGCAATATCAGAAAGAGAGGTCATAAGATTACCTGTTCATTGATTTCGCGAATGGCTGAAAGAGCTTCAGTCACACCATGATCTGTATTTTTTCCTACGACCATTTTAACATATCTCTTGACGTCTGCGTGAGCATTATCTACTGCAATGGGGAGACCAGCAACTTTTAGGAGGGGAATATCATTATGACCGTCTCCAATGGCAGCAGCTTCTTCAAAGTTTAGATTTTTTTCTTTCAGAATGGATTGGGCAGCATCTGCCTTTGTTTTTTGGCTGGAAGTGATCTCTAAAGTATAAACTGTCGAACGTGTAAGCTGAATTTCCGAGATGTTGAGTGCTTCCAGTGAAGCTTGTATATGCAACAGCTCCTCTGGGTCAAAAGTCATGAGCATAATCTTGTAAATTTCAGAATTTCCGTCAAAAGCTTTTATTCGTGGTTCAGCGCCAGTGAGCGCCTTTTGGATAAAGACAGCCTTGTCCTGTTTTTTGATATACCAATGTGCAAGACTATACCAGCTGAGGCTTACAGTGGGGAAATTTGAAGAAATGTAATCTAAAACTTCTGAAACCGTCTCAGCAGGTAAGATGTGTTTGTCTATAACTTGAATTCCAAAGTCATTTTGGGTAAAAATCAAGTTCCCGTTGAAGGCAATTTGTGGCGTTTTTAATTGGAGCTCGTTCAGTATGTGGCTCATTTCAAAGGGACTACGTGCTGAGACCAGTGTAACTGGGATATCACTAAGACAGATAGACCAGCGATTTGTATCAGAAAGATAGCCATGTGTGTCCAGAAGTGTTCCATCCATATCTGCGAAAATGTGTTTGATCATCGTCAAATCTCCTTTATATTTTTGATGATTTCATTGTAAATTATGAAACGCGTTCCATGTCAAGAAAAAAGAATTTACTTTTTTATTTATTGTATAAACAGAAAAAACTTGCGATATTGATAGATAACATTATAAATTTTATATAAATTCATACAAATTCTTGCAATTTAAAATATTTTCATATATAATAAATTTTAAATTTGAGAAGGAGAAAAAATCACATGAGCAAAGCACCAACATTGACAGTCTTTTACTTTTGGCACAGATAAGTTGTGTTTATGCTCGGCATAGATACAGCTTTTGAGTATTCTCAAAAAGTATCTGTGCCCGTGATTAAAAGCCGGGTCTTGACCCGGTTTTTTTCTTTTCAAATTGAGCAATTTTTTAGTTTTTTAGTAAGGCATAAAGCGACTCGGAGAGTGCCAAGCTGGACTTTATCCTTTTGTGAAGAAACTAAAAAGATAAAAATAATAGAAATGAGGGATTTTACTTGGAAAATTCTAAGCAAAAACTGAAGTCTTCAATGAAAGCAAGACATGTGATTATGTTATCACTTGGTGGGGCTATTGGAGCTGGTTTGTTTGCCGGTTCAAGCAGTGCTATACAAGCCTCAGGTCCCGCAGTAATGTTAGCTTATCTGTTAGCTGGCATAATCCTCTATGTCGTGATGTATGGTGCGGGTCAGATTATTCTGCATCAAAAAGAGACGACTGTGGGTCTAGCTGGTCTTATTGCACCCTATGTAGGAAAAAGATTTGCCCACTTTACAGACTGGGTTTACTGGTCATTGTGGATGGCTGCTATGGTGGCTGAGTCTGTAGCTATAGCTCAATTTTTAGGCGTGTGGCTCCCACAAGTTCCGTCATGGATTTTTGTACTTATTGTTGCTATTATCACTTTAGGGCTCAACCTCTACTCGGTACGTGTCTTTGCTGAAACAGAATACTGGTTAGCTTGGGCAAAAATCATGGTTATTCTTATTCTTATCGTGGTTGGCCTCTACTTGGTCGCTGTACAAGTTTTTCACCTTGGACTAAGTGAGGGACTAGGTCAAATGAACAAATACGGTGGCTTTATGCCAAATGGCATGAAGGGTGTTTTCAATGCCATGCTTATTGTTATCTATTCTTATGGGGGTTCCGAGCTCATAGCATTAACAGTTTCAGAAGTAGAAAATCCCAAAAAAGCAATACCTAAAGCTATTCGTGGTGTTATTATGCGTATTTTCTCATTCTATGTTATTCCTATGTTTATCTTTGTAGAACTCTATTCTTGGAAATTTTTGAGTAGTACTCAAAAGAGTCCCTTTGTTTTGATTTTTGAAAAGTTAGGTATTCCTGGAGCAGCTCTTATTGTCAATTTTGTCATTATCTTAGCCCTCTTTTCAGTGATTAATTCTGCGGTTTATGCCACATCTCGTTCGGTTTATTCTCGAGCTAAAGATTCAAAAGGTATCATGGGAAAAACACTTGGTAAACTGTCAAGCAAGCGCGTTCCCGTCCCAGCGATAATTTTTTGTTCAGGTATGCTCTTTATTGGGGCAATCCTCTCCTTTATTTTTAAAGATAATTTATTTGTATACTTAGCAGGCTCAATTTCTTATACAATACTTATCGTATGGATAATGCTTCTCATCTCCGCGATTATTTTTTATTTTAAAACTGGAATAGGGGGCTGGTTCATCAAGGCAATTTCAATCCTTACATTGCTTGTCCTACTTATCATAAGCTACAAGGTTGTTGTCTCAAATCCTTGGGGGATTTCTGTATTTGCCTTAGTGGTGTGTGTACTCAGCCTCTTGAGCTACCGCGAAAAAACCGTTTCCGAGGTAGCCTAACGCCTGTATAAAACAGAGTCAAGTATTTTTCTTGACAGTATATTACTGTTTTGATAAACTTACTCTAACAATAAAAGTGAGGTAAGGTCTATTGAAATTATAAGTCATGAAATTTGAAAAAATGTTAAAAGCGGTTAAGCAGTGTATCCGCAAGAATTTTTTCGTGTTCATGATTTATAGAAACTAGACCTTCAGAAATAAAGCCCCTTTTGTGGCGCATTTTGAACTCTTTTTCTCTATTTTTGTGGATGCGAAATATAGAGAAAAGGAGTTTTTTAATGTCCCCAAAGCAAAAAATAATGCAGGAAAAATTACAGGTAATCAGGTCAAAACAAAAGAAAATGACTGTGCAGACAGGCAAGCAGGTTCAGAACAAGGGCTTGAAAAAAGCAACCAAACCTCACGGTCATCATACGCATTATTCGATTGGATTTTAAACAAGGAGGAAACTATGAAGCAACAACTGAAACAAATACAAGCATATCGCGTAACAGTATCGCTAAAGGTCAATAAACTCACATAGAAACCCTATCTGTTCACTAATCGCGGCAGAAACGGGTTTAGACAGGAGGCATATGTCAAACATTCAAATTAAGAACTTAACTTTTGCTTACACGGATCAGTTGATATTTGATAAGGTAAGTATCAATATTGATGACAAATGGAAACTGGGTTTAGTGGGGCGTAATGGTAGAGGGAAGACGACACTTTTAAAGATTCTCGTCGGTGAAACAGAAGCTAATGCTGAGGTGAAAACCAGCAAGAGTTTTGTCTATTTTCCACAAACAGTTAAAGATAAAAGTCAGTTGACTTTGTTTGTCTTGCAAGAGCTAGCAGATTTTGAACAGTGGGAGTTAGAACGCGAACTTACCTTACTGGATGTCGATTTGGATACTCTTTGGCGTCCTTTTAGGAGTTTATCAGGAGGTGAGCAAACAAAAGTTTTACTGGCTCTTCTCTTTTTAGATGAGCAAAATTATGCGCTTATTGATGAACCAACCAACCATCTGGACAAAGCTTCAAGAGATAAGGTGGCTGCTTATCTCCAAGGAAAAGCAGGCTATATATTGGTTTCTCATGACCGCAATTTTCTAAATCAAACGACAGACCATACGCTAGCTATTGAGCGTGCTGATTTGCACCTGTATGCGGGAAATTTTGCGCTTTATGAGGAAGAAAAAAGATTGAGGGATATTACTGAAAAAGCTCAGGATGATAAGCTCAGAAAAGAAATCAGCAGATTGAAACAAACCGCACGTGAAAAAGAAGCTTGGTCGCGTAACCTTGAAGCGACAAAATCACGCCGAAAAAGAGGTTTTGATTCGGAAACTAAGCGTGTGGATAAAGGATTTATAGGACGGAAAGCGGCAAATATGATGCAAAAGTCTAAAAATCTAGAAAAGCGTATGAAAGAAGATATTGCAGATAAGGAAAAACTTCTAAAAAACTGGGAGGAAGTACCGGGATTAGCCATGCATGTTCTGAGGAGTCACCAAAAACGCTTGTTGAAAGTCGAAAATTTGACAGCAGGCTTTGAGCATTTCCTTTTTCAACCTGTTTCATTTGATATAAACCAAGGACAGGTCATTGCTTTGACAGGGGTGAATGGTATCGGAAAATCCTCCTTGCTTCATGTATTAACCAGAACATTTTCCGGCAGATATGAAGGAACTTTTGATATGGCTCATAATCTAATCCTTTCACAAGTTCGGCAGCTTGCAGATAACAAAGGATTTTTGAGTGATTTTGTCAAAGAGGAAAATCTGGAGTTAGAAACTTTCCTCAATAACTTACGTAAACTAGGTGTCGAACGTAATGTTTTTGAACAAAAAATTGAACATATGAGTCAAGGGCAGCAACGAAAAGTTGAATTAGCAAGAGCCTTAACGCAGCCTGCTCATCTCTATCTTTGGGACGAACCGCTCAATTATCTAGATGTTTTCAATCAAGAACAAATTATTGAGATGATAAAGCGAGAGAAGCCAAGTATGCTTGTCATTGAGCATGATCCATATTTTGTAGAGCAAGTAGCAGATATCAAAATTGAGTTACATAGGAGCAAGGGATAAAAAGTTTAACATGCTGTATCTCTTGACAGATGAAATAGTATGTAAAGAGCAAAAAACATCCGTTTTAAGCGGGTGTTTTTACTCTGCAACTATAAAATTAATACTCTTAAAAATACAAGGAAGCCTTAACAAGCTTTCAGAAAAAATTTGAACACCCCAAGGGAGGTACGATAAAGCTCATCTTGTATCTAATATCATGAAAAATCAGAAAAAAAGAAAAATTCGAAATAAATTGAACAAAAAAGGACAAATGGTGTATAATTGTCTAAAATATAATTAATAGGAGGAATTATTTCATGATCAAGTTAATAGGTGTCTTGATTGTTTTGATTGGGTTTGTTTTCAAGATAGAAACCTTATTTGTTGTTGTTCTTGCGGGTGTTTCGACTGGACTTGTTGCTGGTTTGAGCATTCAGGAGATTCTTACAATTTTGGGGCAGTCTTTTGTGGATAACCGCATGGTTTCCCTTTTTGTGTTAACCCTTCCCGTTATTGGGGTTCTAGAGCGAAACGGTCTTCGCCAGCGTGCAGTTGAGCTTATCGGACGTATGCAATCTCTCACCACAGGTCGGATTACACTCTTTTACGTTTTTGTTCGATTTATCGCAGGAGCTATGTCTATCCGTATCAGCGGGCATCCGCAGTTTGTGAGACCTCTGATTCAACCGATGGCAAAAGCAGCTGCAGTAAGCAAATATGGTGACGTTGAATCAGAAGACGATAACATTAAAGCTCTCTCAGCCGCAGCGGAAAATTACGGTAACTTTTTTGGGCAAAACTTGTTTGCTGGCAGTGCCGGAGTGCTTTTGATTACCTCAACCTTGTCAAGCTTCAATTACAATGTTACAGCGGTTGATGTGGCAGTAGCCAGTATTATTATGGCTGTACTTGCTTTTGTTGTGACTGCTGTCCAGTTTATGCTTTATGATCGAAAACTTTTGCGAAAATTCGGAAAGAAAGGGGAAAATTAGTCTATGCAAGCTTTTATTGATGTTTCTTTAAATGTATTTTATGTTCTAATGGGCCTGCTCATGCTTTATATGGCTTATAAAGCCTTCACTACAATTCAAGGTGTAAAACGTATTGGAACGACAGTCTTTTGGATTCTTATCGCTTTGCCTTTTATTTTAGGTGCACTTATTCCAGCTTGGCTGATTGGTCTTTTTGTCGTATTGAGCAGCTTACTTACACTCAGCAAACAGGTCACTTTCGGGAAATATAAATCGTTAGATGAGACGTTTGGACAAAAGCAGTCTAAGCTGTTAAAAAATAAAATTTTCATCCCTTCCTTCATTCTTGCCTTTGTTGCTGTTGGGATTGCGATGGCTTTAGGTAACTATGCTAATTCATCGCTCTTTGCTATTGGTGTGTCTTCGCTTGTTTCTCTACTTTTTGCACTGATAATGACGAAAGCGAAAGCCACAGAGTCTGTCGAGGATGGTGCGCGCCTTTTTGATTCGATGGGACCAGTCGCAATTTTACCTCAGTTGCTTGTTGCTTTGGGCGCTCTGTTTACAACAGCAGGAGTAGGTGAAGTCATTTCACAAGCCATCACTGGTGTAGTCCCTGCGGATAATCGTTTACTCGGTGTTGTGGCGTATGTTTTAGGGATGGTTATTTTTACGATGATTATGGGAAATGCCTTTGCAGCTTTCTCTGTAATTACTGCGGGTATTGGTATTCCCTTTGTTCTTTCCCAAGGTGCAAATCCAGTTATTGCTGGAGCTTTAGCACTTACAGCAGGTTATTGTGGCACTTTGATGACCCCGATGGCTGCTAACTTTAATATTGTACCAGCAGCCTTACTTGAGATGAAAGATGAAAATAAGGTGATTAAAATGCAAGCACCTGTAGCGCTTGCTCTCATCGTTCTGCACATTCTCGTCATGTATTTCGTTGCATTTTAAGTACTAATAAGGAGTTTATTATGAAAATATTGTTAACAGGCTTTGATCCCTTTGGTGGAGAGAAACTTAACCCAGCTGAGGAAGCTGTCAAGCGTGTAGCCTCAGAAATCAATAATGCTGAAATCATTAAACTAATTATTCCAACCGTTCGTTATAAATCACTGGAAAAGATTGAGGAAGCAATTGAAAAACATCAGCCAGACTTTGTTGTAAACATTGGGCAAGCAGGTGGACGTTATGCGATTACACCTGAGCGTGTAGCGATTAATGTGGATGACTTTCGCATTCCAGATAATGAAGGCAATCAACCGGTTGATGAGCCTGTAAAGGAAGGAGGTGCTCCTGCTTACTTTTCAACACTTCCCGTAAAAGCTATTGTTAGCGAACTTAATAAAGCAGGCATTCCAGGCACACTTTCAAACACAGCAGGAACCTTTGTGTGTAATCATGTTTTTTATGGTGTACGCCACCTTCTGGAAGAAAAATATCCGAATGTCAAAGGTGGATTTATCCATATTCCTTATGCGACATCACAGGTGATTGACAAAAAAGATACGCCTTATATGTCATTAGACGAAATTGTTAAAGGGATAGAAATAGCATTGGATGCTTGTACACGTTATACAGAAGATTTGCGAACTATTGGTGGAGAAATATGTTGAACAAAGTGTTTGTCTATGGGAGTTTGCGTACAGGCATGTTCAATTATGACAAGTATTTGAAAGGCGAGGTTTTAGAAAGCTATCCTGGGAAGATTAAAGGAAGCTTATTTCACATTGAAAATAAAGGCTATCCCGCAATCATCGAGGGAAACTCGGAAATCTTAGGAGAAATCTTTATATTGAAGGACTTTCCAAAGAACATTGCAGTCCTTGATGAGATGGAGAATTTTTTCTCGGATAATCGTGATGAAAGCGAATATCTCAGATATATAGCACAGGCTCAGTTAAGCGATGGGCAAACGGAACAGGTTTATTATTATCACTACAATTCAAGCGCAGCTGTTAATACAAATGACCAACTTATTCCAGTTTATTCGGGGGATTGGCTAGAACATATGGCTGGCTAACAACAGTAATAATCTGCCATATGAGCTATTGGTGGCAGGTTTTAACTTCAAGAATATACCATTAAGTACCCATGGCGAGCCCGTGGGTATTATCATTCTTTTTGCTTTAGCAAATTAGAATGATAATACGCAAAGAGCGCAGCGAGTGGTGAACCTTTATCATTCTTTTTGCTTTAGCAAATTAGAATGATAATACGCAAGGAGCGCAGCGAGTGGTGAACCCTTCTCATTCTTTTTGCTAAAGCAAAGAGACTGCTGATACGCAAGGGGCGAAGCAAGTTGTAAACCTTTAAGCGAACCTTCAGTTTAGATTAAATATTTGTTTGCTGCCTGTGTTATAATTGGATAAGAAGAAATTTAGAAAAGGAGTTTTATTTTGGGTCTTGTTGCCATCATTGAATTATCTATTTTTGTCTTAAACTTCTTTTTGTCAATGACGATTATTTTCAGAGAGCGTAAAAGTACTTCAACGACATGGGCTTGGCTTTTTGTCGTTAATCTTTTACCTATTTTTGGTTTTATTTTGTATATTCTAGTGGGGCGCGGGATTGCGCATTACCGTATTTTTAGAGTGCAGCGCGCTTTCCGTGTAGGTTTTGAAGAACAGTTAAAGCGCACCTGGCGGGTTTATGAAGAAGAAGGATTTATCAAAAGAATTACACGAAATCATGGCATTACGCAGCTTATTCATATGCTTTTTGTAGAAGAAAAGGCAGTTATTTCTTCAAATACAGGCGTAAAAATTTTTACAGATGGACGTGCAAAGTTTGATGCCCTTATCGAAGACATTCGTAATGCAAAGCACCATATACATTTAGAATATTATATTTTTCGAATGGATAATCTGGGTAAAGAATTAACAGATGCTCTTGTTGAGGCTGCTCAGAGAGGAGTTGAAGTACGTCTTTTAATTGATGCTTGGGGAAGTAGTAAAACAAAACCGCAGGAGTTTGAACAGTTGACGAAAGCTGGCGGAGAAGTTTCGTATTTCTTTCCACTGATATTGTCCTTAATTAACCCACGTACCAACTATCGCTTGCATCGAAAGATTGTGGTTGTTGATGGTCAGATTGGTTATACAGGAGGGTTTAATGTTGGTGATGAATATGCGACTGAAACGGAGAAGTTTGGCTACTGGCGTGATACACATCTTCGTCTGACAGGTGATGTGGTCTATTCCCTTCAAAACAGATTTATTATGGATTGGAACAGCCAACACAAATTTGAAATTTCTGAAGCAGCGGAATACTTTCCAGCAGCCTTAGAAAGAGACCGAGTGATTACACAGTTTGTAACATCAGGACCAGATGAAGTAAAAACCCAAATCAAGATGACTTACATGAAGATGATAAACAGTGCGGAGCGCGAGATTATCATTCAAACCCCTTATTACGTTCCAGATGATGCACTGCATGAATCTTTAAAACTGGCACTTTTGTCAGGGGTGGAAGTTCGCTTAATGATTCCGAATAAACCAGATCATCCTCTGGTTTATTGGGCCACCTATTATTATGCAGCTGACTTGCTTAAAATGGGAGCAAAGGTTTATACTTATGAGAAAGGCTTTGTACATTCTAAAACACTTATTATCGATGGCGAATACGCATCAGTTGGCTCTGCGAACTTTGATAACCGTAGTCTGCAACTTTGTTTTGAGGGAAACATGGTACTCTATGACTATGATATTTCGCAAAAGCTACGTGAAGATTTCAAAAAAGACCTTGCAGTGAGTAAACGTTTGACACTTGAAACTTACGAAGAACGCAGCACAAGCATTCGTTTCAAGGAAGGCTTGGCGCGACTTATCAGCCCAATGCTCTAAACTGTGAACGAAGCGCTTGCTAGGAATAAGGAAGAGGAGAAAAAATGGAGAACAAACTAAATATTGTCATTATCACAGGGATGTCGGGTGCTGGCAAAACCGTAGCAATCCAATCTTTTGAAGATATGGGCTACTTTGCGGTTGATAATATGCCGCCGAACTTGATTGAAAAATTTGTGGAGCTTCTTAATACACCTGACAGTAAGATTAACAAGGTTGCGATGGTTGTTGATATGCGTTCCCGTATTTTCTTTGATCGCTTGCGGGGCATTATTGCAGAACTTTCAAACAGCCCAGAAGTAAACTTTAAGCTTTTATTTCTAGATGCAGGCGATGTTGAACTGGTTGCACGATACAAAGAGACACGTCGTTCACATCCCTTGGCTATTGATGGACGTGTACTTGATGGAATTACTCAAGAGCGCGAAATTCTTTCAGACATCAAAGCTCTGGCTGAGGTGGTGATAGATACCAGTGAGCTGACTCCGCGTAATTTGCGGGCACGTATTCTTGAGCGTTTTTCTGAAACAAAAGAAGCGCCATTTCGTATTGAGGTACTTTCTTTCGGCTTCAAATATGGTTTGCCCATGGATGCAGACTTAGTATTTGACGTTCGTTTTCTTCCAAATCCTCACTATATTCCAGAACTCCGTGATAAAACAGGGCAGGACAAGGAAGTATTTAACTATGTCATGCGTCAAGAAGCCTCTGAGGAATTCTATAAAAATTTAATGAATATGCTCTTGCCGATTATTCCGTCTTATCAGAAAGAAGGAAAATCAGTTTTGACGATTGCTTTTGGCTGTACGGGAGGTCAGCACCGTTCTGTCGCCTTTGCTGAGCGTGTTTCCAAGGCACTACTTAAGGAAGATTGGCATTTAAATACAAGCCACAGAGATAAGGATAAAAGGAAAGAAACGGTTAACCGATCATGAGCAAGTCAAAAATAGTGGTTATAGGAGGCGGGACGGGTATTCCTGTCATTTTGAAGTCCTTGCGTCAAGAAAATATAGACCTTTCCGCAATTGTAACCGTTGCGGATGACGGCGGCTCTTCGGGACGTTTGCGTTCCGCAATTGATATTGCTCCTCCGGGCGATCTACGAAATGTTCTGATTGCTATGAGCGATATGCCTAAGTTTTATGCGGATATTTTACAGTATCGCTTTGATTCGAGCGATGGAGAGCTGGCCGGTCATCCTCTAGGAAACCTGATTATCGCTGCTATTGGTGAGATGCAGGGCTCCACCTATGAGGCCATTCAAACATTAGCTCGTTTCTTCCACGTAAAGGGCAACGTATATCCATCAAGTGATACACCATTGACCCTGCATGCCGTCTTTAGAGATGGTCATGAAGTTGAGGGCGAAAGTAAGATTACAGACTATGACGATTTGATTCATCATGTCTATCTTACGGAAACAAATACAGGAAAGAGTCCGCGTGCATCTAAAAAGGTCGTACAGTCTATCATGGAAGCAGATACTATTGTTTTAGGACCTGGGTCACTCTTTACTTCAATTTTACCTAATATTGTTATTCCTGAAATTGCCGAAGCACTTTTAAAAACACCTGCTCGCATTGTTTACGTCTGCAACATTATGACACAGCGCGGTGAAACAGAGCACTTTAGTGATGCAGACCATGTTCGTGTTATTCATGAACATCTGGGAACCCGCGTTATCGATACTGTATTGGTAAACAGTGCAGAAGTACCTGAAGAATATATGAATTCCAACAAATTTGACGAGTATTTAGTGCAGGTGGTTCACGACTTCAAGGCTTTACAAGAAGAAGAAGTGAATATTATTTCCAATGATTTTTTGCAGCTGGTGAATGGTGGGGCATTTCATGATGGAGATGCCATTGCTTTGGAAATCATGGGAATCAGCGCTCAACATGAGAGAAGAGAAGTATGAGTTTCACAAGTGATGTAAAAAAGGAACTGACAAGTCAGAAACCTAGCCGTGGCACTCTATTGGCTCTGATTAGGATGAATGGTTCTTTGGGTATTTCTGGTGGTCTGACCTTGGCTTTGTCTACAGAAAATGCTGCGACAGCAAAGTACATTTATCAAATGCTCCTCGATATTTATCAAGTTCGTGCAGAGATTCGTGTACATCAAAAAACAACACTTTCAAAAAACCGTGTTTATACTGTTTTTATTGAAGACAAAGTGAATGAATTGCTCAATGAACTTCAGCTCTCCGATACACTGATGTTTTTAGATTCTGGAATTCCAGAATCTGTGAAATACGATCAAGAGGCACAGGAAGACTACATGCGTGGCGCTTTTCTCTCTAGCGGATCAATGCATAATCCAGAAAAAGGAGATTATCAGCTGTCTATTTCCAGTGTATATCAGGAACATGCAGAAGATTTAAAAGATATCTTTAATAATTTTGGCTTTGATGCGCGTATAATCTCTCGGAAAAACCGTTATATTTTATATCTTTCTAAAGCTGAAGAAATTATGGACTTTCTAACTCTGATTGGAGCCATGAAAGCGCGTTTGAAATTTGAGAATGCTAAGATTATGCGTGAGATGCGGGGACTGGCAAATCGTCAGTCAAACTTTGAGTCAGCAAATATAAATAAATCTGTCTCAGCAGCACAGGAAGTCATCTCTGCAGTGAAATATTTAGCAGAAAAAAAGGAGCTGGAAAATCTCCCACCAGCGCTCACAGAGGTGGCACATGCTCGGATTAATCATCCCGAAGCCACCATTAAGGAACTGGGCCAGTTATTGGATCCTCCACTAGGAAAGTCAGGGGTTAACCACCGTCTAAGAAAATTAACAGCTCTAGCTGAGGAAATAAAAAAAGCGAAGACTGATTCGCTACATGAAGAAAAGAAGCTCTAGTCAGGGCTTCTTTTCTCATGTCTTTCAGAAGAGAGAAACAAGCCCCAGCCAACCACCCACCCACCCTTTTCTCATCAAACACTCATTTCATTTGACCTTTTTTTTTTTTTTATACTATAGACTCAGAAAGTAAACGTAACATTAGAAATACAAATGTAATGAAAAATCTAAACCACACGTTACGTCAAAGGAGGAGTTTATGACACCAGAAAAGAAAAACCATCGGCGGCTGCGCAACCTCGCGCTCCTGTCCCTCTTATTGCTCTTGGTAGGCGGCACCTTCGCCTTCCAAGCCTTCAACCAGCGGGCCATCAATGACCGCATCCGAGAAAATATCCCCGGAGGCCGCGTCCACGACTACTACAACCGTGACACGGAAAACAAGGACGTCTTCGTGGAGAACTATGGCAATGTGCCCCTCATGGCCCGTATCCGCCTCTCTGAGTTCATGGAGAAACGCTCAACAGGAGATACAGACTTCACCCCTATAGTGAACGGCACCATCCGTGACCAAGTGGACACTTGGACGGTCATGCGTCCCTCAGAGAACAACCTCAACACCCGTGTAGATGACTCGGCAGCCTTCAACACCTACTCCAACCTGACCTTTGGTTGGAGCCGCTCCGGTCAAGATGCCCCATGGTTCATGCCGACCTTCAACCGGGACAACCAAGACCTGATGACCGCAGCCGCAGGACATGCCCGTGACTGGGTCACGAGCACAGCCACAGACGGGGTAACAGACGGCGCCACTCACCCCGGAGATGGTACAGATGCCTACTGGTCCTCTGGCGACAGCTTTGACAACAGCGGTCCAGTTTGGCCGGGAGAAGAAGTCACCCATGATGCGGCTCAAAACCTGCAACAAGAGCGTGCCCCGATGACCATCAGCCAGTGGGCAGCCTTGCCCAATAACCTAAAAGTCGGAAACTTCTGGGTCATCGACCACCAAACAGGCTGGGCCTACTGGGCCAACCAACTCCAAGCAGGAGAGACCACCTCTTACCTCTTGGATGCAGCAGAGATGACCGCAGCAGCAAACAATATTCCGGGAGAATATTACTACGATATCCATGTGGACGGGCAACTGATTAGTCCCGACCGTATCAATGACTTCTTGGCTGCAGATCCAAACTATACGCATCATGACGACCTCTCTGACTTCTTGACAGCTGTACAGAATGGCTCTATTGATAACAACTGGGGGAACCCGGGACCAGATGACAATGTCCAACCCGACCAAATCAACTTTAGCATCATGGCACCGGGGACGATCTTTACTATGGCTAATGAGCAGTATCGTTATTTGGAGAATCAAGGTGGTGGGAACCATTTGATTATTCGGAATGATGCAATACGTGGGGTACATTTTACTCAGAAAGAGTCAGCAATCACTAATTGGTATGACTCTCTCAGTTCTGAGGTTCGTGCCATGGTACGCCCTGTGGCCGATAACTTTGTTACAGGGGCCATCAATTCTAGTGTGTTAACTTGGGTTAATGAAGCAAATGAGGAGGTTAATAATAGCTGGCTTCCAACTGACATAAATAATTTTCCAGACGTTGCAAACGATGTGACTCAAGTTGTTCCAGGTGGAACAGCTCGTGCCTTTTCGCTCTCCTTAGCAGATGTAGTCCGCTTATCAGGTCCAGGCCGCGCCTTTCCTAACTCTACAGAGCGTATGTCTGCGAATAATGGACATTGGTTTTTACGTACTGGGGCAGACGCTCCAAATACGGCATGGTTTGTCCGCAGAGAATTTGGTGGTGGTTTTATGGGTTCGCATAACTGGCAAATGTTTGATCTAGTGCAAGGAGGACCACGTCCGGCCATCATCGTTCATCAATCGAATTAAAAATTACAAAAAATGTTCAATACGACAATACGATGTGTCGATATTGAACGTTTTTTTATGTAGGTAATTGATAATCGTGGGACTGGTCCGGTTTCTCTTAAACAAGAGTCGCAGTTTAAGGGAGCAACTGCTGGTGGTTTAACCCATGCTCATGCTGTGTTGACTTTAATGAGGATAGCACAAACAATGTGGTGAGTACCTCAGGCAACAAGGCTTCCTCAGCAGTGATTACAGCAAAGAATACGCTAGTATCCAGAACAGCAGTCAATAAGAACAAGAGGATTTGATTCAAAAATGAAGTCATCAGACAAAAAATGAAAGTGATAATCAGAAAAGTTCTTAAAAATTGTAACTCCAGCATCTTTTTCAAGGGGAAAGATATTTCTGGACAATTCTTGTTTTTTCCTAATCTCTTATCTGAAAACTTTTTCTGTTTGAAGAGTTGGCGCATCTGAAGTAAAATGAGGCCTATATGGGGCTTTGTAAAGAAAAATGCAGATAGCCTAAGAAAGGAGAGAGCTAAAATGGAAGAAGCAAAGTTATTCGAAAGGCAAGTGGCATCCTGTCCAGGAACATCGGAAACACTGACAAGACCCTTTTTCATGGACTTTATCGTAGAGAGAAAACAGACCGGAAAAGAAGCGAACGTGGGTTAGAGATTTTTTAGTGAACAGTCAATCTTTAGAACTTAGACTGATAAAGAAAGTTAAAAATTTTTTCGTCTTCTCTTGACATTTCTCGTAAAAAGGACTACAATCTTAAGATGAAGAAAGCGACTCGGGACAGTGGAAGCCGAGACTTAAAATGGCCCAAAATCATCGCAATACGAATGAAGTAAAAAATAAAGGTGGAACCGTGCATAGCACCCTTTGTCTCAGGACAGGTGTATTGCGCGGTTTTTATATTTATTTTATACGAGGAGAGTATTAATATTATGATGAATCCAGCAGAAATATTGTCTGCCACCATTCACCATGGACAAGAAAAGGTCAAACGACCGATGTTAGAAAAAGCGGTGCTTGGCTTTATTGGAGGAGCACTGATTTCGATGGGCTACTTGCTCTATATACGGGTTATTTCCAGTGTTGTTGATGAGTTAGGAAGTTTAGCTAGTTTTATCGGTGCAGCTGTTTTTCCTATCGGTTTGATTGTTATCCTGATGGGCGGAGGAGAGCTCATCACTTCAAATATGACAGCTGTTACAGCCTCGTTTTTTGCTAAAAAAGTGAAATTTTCAGATTTGCTCAAAAATTGGCTTGTTATCACTTTTTTTAACCTTTTAGGAGCTTTCTTTGTTGCTTTCTTTTTTGCTCATGTTGTGGGCTTAACTGCTTCAGGTGTATATCGTGAGGAACTCATTGTCATTGCTGATTCAAAAATTGATGCGACCTGGCTCCAAACCCTGGTCTCTGGTGTGGGCTGTAACTGGTTTGTTGGTCTTGCCATGTGGCTTTCTTACGGTGCCAAAGATGCCGCCGGAAAATTAATGGCGATTTGGTTTCCAACAATGGCCTTTGTTGCTATTGGCTTCCAGCACAGTGTGGCAAATGCTTTTGCTATTCCTGCAGCGATTTTTGAAGGCGGAGCAACATGGATGGAATTCATCCGTAATTTCAGTCTGGTCTATGTGGGGAATATGCTCGGTGGCGTCATTTTTGTTGCTGGTTTCTACTTCCTTGGATATAAACGCCAAATGAATGAACTTAATAAATAATAAGGAGAATTGAATGTCAAACAATAAATTATCATTTCAAGATATGATTCTGACTTTGCAAGCTTTTTGGTCCAAGCAAGGTGCAAACTTAATGCAAGCTTATGACGATGAGGTAGGGGCAGGAACGATGAGTCCATACACTTTCTTACGTTCAAACGGTCCAGAACCTTGGGCAGCAGCCTATGTGCAGCCTTCACGACGTCCAGCTGATGGTCGTTACGGAGAAAACCCCAACCGTCTTTTCCAGCACCATCAGTTTCAAGTGGTCATGAAACCTTCACCCAAAAATATCCAAGAACTTTATTTGGAAAGTTTAGCCGCGCTGGGTATCGATGCACTAGAGCATGACATTCGTTTTGTTGAAGACAACTGGGAAAATCCTTCAATGGGATGTGCCGGCATCGGCTGGGAGGTCTGGATTGATGGTCAAGAGTGTACGCAATTTACATACTTCCAACAAGTTGGAGGTATCGAAGTAGACTCAGTTACTGCAGAAATCACTTATGGTTTGGAGCGCCTAGCTACAGCCATTCAAGAAGTAGACAGTGTATACGATCTTGAATGGGGAAATGGCGTTCTTTACGGTGATATCTTCAAAGAACCCGAATATGAACACTCAAAATTTGCCTTTGAAGTTTCCAATCAAGAGATGCTTTTGGACCTCTTTAATCAGTACGAGGCAGAAGCGCATAAGCTGCTGGATTTAGGTTTGGTTCATCCTGCTTATGATTTCATCTTGAAGAGTTCTCATACCTTTAACCTTTTGGATGCACGTGGTGCTGTTTCTGTAACAGAACGTGCCGGCTACTTGCACCGGGTGCGTACAATGGCACGTAAAGTCGCAAAAACATTTATTGAAGAACGTGCAAAGCTCGGTTTTCCTCTCTTGAAAGACGAAGTTTTACGCGATAAATATCTGGGCGAAAAAGGGAAATATACAAAAATTCTAGAACAATTGGCAGAAGAACAGGAGGAAAAATAATGGCAAATTACTTACTCGAAATCGGCTTGGAAGAAATGCCGGCTCACTTGGTAACGCCTGCGATTAACCAATTGGCAGAACGCCTTTCAGATTTTTTGAATGAAAATCGCTTGAACTTTGACCTTATCCGTAAATTCTCAACACCACGTCGTTTGGCTGTCTTGGTGGAAGGACTTGCTGAAAGCTCAGAAGCCATGGATGAAGAAGTCAAAGGACCTTCTGCTAAAATTGCTAAAGATGCAGAAGGAAACTGGTCTAAGGCTATCCAAGGCTTCTCCCGTGGTCAAGGTTTGACACCAGATGATTTGGTGCTTAAAGGCGATTATTATTTTGCAAACAAGCATATTGCTGGTGTAGCAGCACAGGAGATTTTAGCAAAAGTTGGCGCTGAAGTCATCAGCAAGATGCAGTTTAAAACTTATATGAAATGGGGAAATAATAGCTTCCTCTTTGTACGTCCTATTCAATGGATGGTTTCTTTATTGGATTCAGAAGTGGTTCTTTTTGAACTTCTTGATGTGACTGCTGGAAACACAACACGTGGACATCGTTTCCTTTCAAACCAAGAAATTACCATTGAAAAAGCTACGGATTATGCAGAAGTTTTGAAGGCCAACTTTGTCATGGTTGATGCCGGAGCACGTAAAGCAGAGATCAGCAAACAAATCAAAGAAATAGCCATTGAAAACAACTGGACAGTTGAATTTTCGGACGAAAAACATGTTGAACTTCTTGAAGAAGTTAATAATCTGGTAGAATACCCTACAGCTTTCGTGGGAAGCTTTGATGAAAAATATCTGTCAGTTCCGGAAGAAGTTTTGGTGACTTCGATGCGTGATAATCAACGCTATTTTGAAGTTTATACTGCAGAAGGCAAGCTGGCTCCTCACTTTATCTCTGTCCGTAATGGCAATGCAGAAGGCATGGAAAATGTTATTTTGGGAAATGAAAAAGTTTTAGTTGCTCGTTTGGAGGATGCCGAATTTTTCTGGAAGGAAGATCAAAAGTTAAACATTACAGATCTGGTGAAAAAACTCGAAAATGTCACTTTCCACGCTAAGATTGGATCCATTACGGAACACATGGCGCGCACCAAAAAGATTGCTGCACACTTGGCAGACATCGCTCAACTGACAGAAACTGAGAAGGCAGATGTGGCACGTGCAGCAGATATTTACAAATTTGACCTTTTGACAGGCATGGTTGGCGAATTTGATGAGCTTCAAGGTGTGATGGGTGAAAAATACGCCCTCTTAGCAGGTGAAAATGCAAATGTAGCTGCTGCTATTCGTGAGCACTACATGCCAGTTTCAGCAGAAGGAGAGTTACCAAGTACTGCTGTAGGTAGTGTCTTAGCAGCTGCGGATAAAATCGACAGCATTCTTTCATTCTTTAGCGCTGGTTTAATCCCCTCAGGCTCAAACGATCCTTATGCCCTTCGACGCGCAGCACAAGGCTTGACACGTATCATTGAAAAATGCAATTGGCACTTTAACTTTACTGAGTTTATCGCTACACTTGACTATGCGAACAAGGAACAAGTGATTGACTTCCTTAAAGGTCGCGTGCAAAAACTTCTTTTGGATAAAAAAATTCGTCATGATATCGTTGAAGCAACGATTGCAGCAGACACAATGGATATCGCAAGCATGATGGAAGTTGCACCGATGCTTAATGACCATAAAGACGATATGCAGTTTAAACCAGCTATCGAAAATATTTCACGTGTCGTTAACTTGGCCAAAAAAGTGGAAAATACTGGAACTGTGGTTTCAGAACTTTTTGAAAATGAAGTGGAGCAGGAACTTTATGAAGTGACGGAGTTGCTTAAAGCCCAATGGTTTACCCTATCTGCCGCAGAAAAATATGACCTTTTGGTTAACAAAGCTGTGCCCGCAATTAACAATTTCTTTGAAAAGGTTATGGTTATGGCAGAAGATGAAAAAGTACGCAGCAATCGCTTGGCTTTACTGTCAGACTTATCATCGCTCACAGCGACAATGGCTGACTTTAGTTTAATCAATACAAAGTAAGGAGAATTTTATGGCAATCACAAACGAACAAATTGAACGTATCAACGAACTAGCCCGTAAACACAAAGCAGAAGGTTTAACAGAAGCGGAAACTGAAGAGCGTGCAAAATTACGTCGTATTTATCTTGACAGTGTGCGTGAAAATCTTCGTGGACAGGTCGAATCTGTAAAACTGGTGGATGAAGAAGGAAAAGATGTCACACCAGAGAAACTAAAAGATATTCAACGTGCGAAAGGTATGCGTGACTAAACATACTGGATGTGGGCTTGGCTTGTTTTTAATACACACGCATCATTGCGCCCAAGGCGCTAATGCTGAGTGTCTTTTCAGCCATCAATCAAAAAAGTACAGGTTTTAATCGATGGCGCAAGAGCTACTTCATAGGAGTGAGGGGAATTACTTTTAGTGAAAAATGTAAGAATTGGAATATCAAGATGGGCTATCTTCTATACAGTTTTGGCACTTGTCATAGGTCTTCTTGTTGGAACAGTGGATGCTTTGTTTGGGCGGGGCTTGCTTTTTATCACGGAGATACGTGATGCCCATCCCTTATATTTTCTTCCTTTTTTAGCATTGGCGGGTCTCGTGATTGTTTATACTTATCAGCATTTTGGCAAGGAAAGTCAAAAAGGTATGGGTTTAATTTTTGAGGCAGGGAATAAAGGACGTGAAAACATTCCCAAACGCTTGGTCCCCTTGATTATCTTTTCAACATGGCTGTCGCATCTCTTTGGAGCAAGTGTTGGCCGAGAAGGAGTAGCTGTACAAATCGGTGCAACAATAGGACATACCTTAGGTGGAAAACTCGCTTCTAAAGAAGCGCAGAAAGTTCTCTTAATTACTGGTATGGCTGCAGGTTTTGCAGGTTTGTTTCAGACCCCTATTGCTGCGACTTTCTTTGCTATTGAGATATTGATGGTGGGCAAGATAGAGTACATTGCTTTGTTTCCAGCCCTAGTTGCTTCCTATGTTGCCAGTACAACTTCCCATGCTTTGGGATTAGAAAAATTTTCCTTTGCGGTCAATACTGACTTAAATATGGATGCAATTACACTTTTGAAGCTTTTGGTGGTGGCCCTATGTTTTGGCTTAGTTGGTCGCCTGTTTGCCCAAGGCTTGTCCTTTATGAAAAGCTATATGATGCTTAAACTCAGCAATCCTTACCGCAGAATTTTAATCGTAGGTTTAATGCTGAGCTTGGGTTTAATTTTTATTCACTTAGACCGTTATGCGGGCTTGGGAACAAATTTGATTTCGATGAGTTTTAACGGTCAACCTATCAATGGTTATGACTGGATTTTGAAATTGCTCTTTACTGTTTTAAGTATTTCGGCTGGTTTCCAAGGGGGAGAAGTAACGCCACTCTTTGCTATCGGTGCAAGTCTGGGTGCAAGTTTGGCTCTACTCTTGGGTCTACCTGTTGGTCTAATCGCAGCAGCAGGCTATGTATCTGTTTTTTCTGCGGCAACAAACAGTTATTTTGCTTCGATATTTATAGCAGCAGAAGTTTTTGGCTATGGTTCGGTTCCATATATTTTGCCGCTTGTAACAATCGCTTACATACTTAATGGAAATGCTTCAATCTATGCTCAGGGCAAACTCAATTTAGAAGACTAAAAGAAGAATAAGGCGTGCTGTCTTATTCTTTTTTTATTGTCTATTAGTTACTGGAAGTAAGCATTTTTACCTAACAAAAATGAGGGAAATGATAGAATAGAATTAAAGAACGACATGAATTGGTAAAAGTACGAATTGTAGAAAGATTGGAGCAACTGTGAATATTGAAGCTTTACTGGAGAAAAAGGAGCAGGTGCAGATTGAGATTCTTCGGCAGTTGGTTTTGAAAAATGAAAAAATCACTGCTCAGGAGCTTAGTGATTGGGTAGGCTTATCACGCCCTTCAATAGAAAGTTACTTGGAGGATATCGCCTATCTGGGGCAGATGATGGGTAGGCCGATGAAGGTTTTGAGACAGGACAATAAAGTAATTCTGGAAATGGAAGAATCTCAGAGTTTAGATGAAATCATCAGTTTTTTAATTCAAGACAGTATAAAATATCGTTTGCTTCTCCTGTTTTTAGAGCAGAAAAACTACATGATTATCGATTTGGCTGAGGAATTACTTATCAGTGAGTCAACATTGTTTCGTAAAATAAAGGAACTCAACAAACTACTGGCTGAATTTGAAATACAAGTCAAAAACAATAAGCTTGTCGGAGAAGAAAGTCAGATTCGATACTTTTACTATCTTCTTTTTGACTCTATAAATCCGAAATTTCGACCAGATATGCTACAAGTTACAAAACTACAATCAGACTTTGTAACACAGCTGGAGGAAACCTTGAAGCTCAGTTTTTCAAAAAGTAGTCAGGATAAAATTTATCATTGGTTAGCTATTGCTGAAAAGCGACGATTGATAAGTGATATTCAGGTTACAAAATCCTTGAAAACCAAAGTAATTTATCAAGACGATCATCTGTATCAGTTGCTTGATTCGATTTTCTATCAAAAGATTTATGATAGTTATGCTAAGGACAAGTGCGAAACTATCTTTTTCTACAGCTTCCTTCTTTCATTTTTTATCTTAGACAAGGAAAGTTACTATCGGTTTGATATCTTTCGTAGTAAGAAGCTTCCGACAGTTTTGTTAAATATTTCTCTTAGAGAACGTATGCTGAAACATTATCGCCCAAATCGCTTGGGTTTTGAGGAAGAAAAAGCGATTAGCTATCAACTTGCACAGGTCAATAATAAATTTTCTTTTTTCCAAGGCAGTCTTTTTACTAGAAGTCAGGAATCTTTGATGTTGCGCAAACAAAATTGGGTAGATAAAAGTTTTCAAGAACTACTGGATGATTTAAAGCGTATTGCTTTACATTATATTCCCAAGGAACAAGATCTCCCAGAATTAATTTTTGGCTATAGCAATGCCCTTATGTTGTTGGAACTCTTATCCTCTCAAAAACTTATTGTGGCTTACGACTTGTCGGATACTCCGGCCTACCAGATTCCCCTAGAACAGTTTTTGAAGATTCGTCTCCGCGCGGTTGAAAAGATAAAACTGGAGCACTATCATGAGGGACAAAGCTATGATTTGCTTATTTCTAGCAAAAGAAATGACAGTCGAAAATTTGTCTATGTTCTTTCAGAATTTTCGGGGGATTATGATATTGAGCGGCTCATTACACACATAGAAGCTCTGAAAATAGAAAAACTTCAAACTAAAGCTATTCTCAATTGATAGCTTTAGTTTTTTTATGTATACTTTCAATTTTTTTAAGTTTCCCATAAAAAATGAAAGTATAGGAGACCATAAAGATGTTATAATATAAAACATAGAAAGCGTTTACAAAGGAGAAAGAAAATGACAGAAACTTCTTACATTATGGCAATTGACCAAGGGACTACAAGTTCAAGAGCTATTATATTTGATAAAAAAGGGAAGCATATCGGGAGTTCCCAGAAAGAATTTACACAATATTTCCCGCAAGAAGGCTGGGTGGAACATGATGCAAATGAAATCTGGAACTCGGTCCAATCTGTTATCGCAGGTGCTTTCATTGAGTCAGGTATTAAACCTGTTCAAGTTGCGGGAATAGGTATAACCAATCAGCGCGAAACAACAGTCATTTGGGATAAAGTAACTGGAAAACCTATCTATCATGCTATTGTTTGGCAGTCGCGCCAGTCAGCTGATATCGCAAACTCTCTTAAAGAAGCCGGACATGAAGAACTCTTTCATAAGAAAACAGGACTCATCGTTGACTCTTACTTTTCAGCTACCAAGATTCGCTGGATTCTTGACCATGTAGAGGGAGCACAAGAGCGTGCAGAGCGAGGGGAACTCCTTTTTGGAACGATTGATACATGGATATTATGGAAATTAACAGATGGTGAAGCGCATTATACAGACTATTCCAATGCAAGTCGTACCATGCTCTACAACATCCATGAGTTAAAATGGGATGAAGAAATTTTAGATATCCTCAATATACCTGCAGCCTTACTTCCAGAAGTCAAGTCAAATTCTGAAGTTTACGGCGTAACTAAAGGCTTTCATTTCTTCGGTTCAGAAGTACCGATTTCAGGTATGGCTGGAGACCAGCAGGCGGCACTTTTTGGTCAGATGGCCTTTGAACCAGGCATGATCAAGAACACTTATGGTACAGGTTCATTCATCGTCATGAATACAGGAGAAAAACCGCACATTTCTAAGAATAACTTACTGACAACCATTGGATATGGTATCAATGGAAAGGTTTATTATGCTCTGGAGGGCAGCATATTTGTCGCAGGCTCTTCCATCCAATGGCTTCGTGACGGCTTAAAGATGCTGGAGCGTGCAAGTGATTCTGAAGAAGTTGCACTTCAATCTACCAATAAAGATGAAGTTTATGTGGTTCCCGCCTTTGTTGGTCTTGGTGCCCCTTACTGGGATCAAGAAGCACGTGGTGCAATGTTTGGTCTGACACGAGGGACAACTAAAGAAGATATCGTTAAAGCAACCTTGCAGAGTATTGCGTATCAGGTTCGTGATGTTGTTGGTACTATGAAAGAAGATACTGGCATTGACCTATCTCTCCTCAAAGTAGATGGTGGTGCAGCAAATAATGAATATTTGATGCAGTTCCAAGCCGATATTTTAAATATCCCTATTCAGCGTGCAGGTGACTTGGAAACAACCGCACTTGGTGCGGCCTTCTTAGCAGGGCTTGCGGTTGGCTTCTGGAAAGATATTGAGGAACTCAAGGAGTCTTACGAACCAGGTAAAATTTTCCAAACACAGATGCAGGAAGAACGCAGGGAAGAACTCTATGCAGGATGGAAGAAAGCTGTGCATGCAACACGTGCTTTTAAATAACTGATAGACGATGACACAGGGAGATAAAAGGAGAGATAGAAATGGCTTTTTCTAAAAAAACAAGACAAGAAGCAATCAGGAAAGTTCAAGAGGAAGAACTGGATTTACTCGTTATTGGGGGAGGCATAACAGGTGCAGGATTGACTCTGCAAGCTGCAGCCGCTGGCATGAAAGTTGCCGTGCTTGAAATGCAGGACTTTTCAGAAGGAACCTCGTCACGTTCAACAAAACTTGTGCATGGGGGCATCCGTTACCTCAAAAACTTTGATGTACAAGTGGTTTCCGATACAGTTTCTGAACGAGCTGTTGTTCAAGGGATTGCGCCCCATATACCAAAACCTGATCCAATGCTTCTTCCCATTTATGACGATGAGGGAAGAACAACCTTTGACATGTTTTCAGTCAAAATAGCGATGGATTTGTATGACCGTTTAGCGGGTATAAACGAAGATTCTCCCTATGCCAACTACACCATTTCGCCAGAAGAAGTGCTCCGCCGTGAGCCGCTCATCAAGAAAAAAGGCCTGCAAGGTGCAGGAGTCTATCTTGATTTTCGTAATAATGATGCGCGCTTGGTTATTGATAATATTAAAAAAGCTGTCGAAGATGGTGCACAAGCCATCAGTAAGATGAAAGTCATTGATTTTCTTTATACAGACGGCCAAATCTCTGGTGTACGTGCGCGTGATCTATTGACAGATGAAATCATCGAAGTAGAGGCAAAGTTGGTTATTAATACCAGTGGTCCTTGGGTGGATAAGATTCGTTATCTGAATTTTACACGTCCAATCGTACCAAAAATGCGTCCAACAAAAGGTGTCCATCTCGTGGTTGATGCTGCCAAGTTGCCTGTGCCACAACCGACTTACTTTGATACAGGCAAGCATGATAAACGTATGGTCTTTGCTATTCCCCGTGAAAATAAAACCTATTTTGGTACGACAGATACGGATTATCATGGCGACTTTACCGATCCAAAAGTGACCCAAGAAGATGTGGACTACCTTCTGGATGTCATTAATTTCCGTTACCCTGAAGCACATATTACACTTGATGACATTGAAGCTTCATGGGCTGGCTTGCGTCCATTATTAGGCGGAAATTCAGGCTCAGACTATAATGGTGGTGACAACGGTGCAGTTTCCGAAACCAGTTTCAATGCTGTTGTTGAGGCTGTACTGCGTTATAAAAATAAAACAGCAACAAAAGCAGAAGTAGAGCATCTTTTGAATCATATGGAGTCGAGTCTTTCTGAAAAAGGAAGCGAGCCTTCATCCGTATCTCGTGGCAGCTCGCTTGAGCGCGAGAGCGACGGCTTAATCACCTTGGCAGGTGGGAAAATCACTGACTACCGTAAAATGGCAGCTGGTGCGATGAAGCTGATCTGCCAACTTCTTGAAGAAGATTTTGGGTTAAAATATGAGCCCATTGACTCTAAAAAATATCAAATTTCCGGAGGTGAATTTGACCCAGGAAAAGTAGAAGAAGTTGTTGCTGAAAATATGAAAGCGGGAGTGGAAGCAGGTCTCACAGAAGATGAAGCAAAATACATTGCAGACTTTTATGGGATGAATGCACTTAAAATATTTGCTTATGCTTCGGAAATGGCAGCTTATGAGGGACTCTCTTTAGCAGAGTCAGCGCGCTTACGCTATGCACTTGAAGACGAGATGATCTTGACACCTGTGGATTACTTGCTGCGTCGAACCAACCATATTCTCTTTATGAGTGAGGGAGTTGACGCCATCAAAGTTCATGTGGTAAATGCTATGTCTAATTTCCTAGAGTGGTCTCCTGAAGAAAAGGCCAATCAAGAAAAAGCTTTGGAAGCGGCCCTTCGTGAATCAAGCCTGTCGGATTTGAAAGCCTAACTATGCGCATAAGAAGCATTGTTCAATAAAATAGAAAAAAAGGAGTCAATATGCACTCAGAAATGATACAGTTACTTGGGGAATTTTTAGGAACATTTACCTTAATTCTTCTTGGTAACGGAGTGGTTTCAGGCGTTGTCCTGAGCAAGACAAAAGCAACAGGTGCAGGTTGGGTTGCCATCACACTTGGTTGGGGCTTTGCAGTAATGATGGGGGGTTACATTTCCGGATTTATGTCGCCTGCCCACCTGAACCCAGCAGTTACAATTGCAATGGCAATGATTGGTAGCTTTAGCTGGAGCTTGGTTTTACCTTATATTATCGCGCAAATGCTTGGTGCAATGGCAGCCAGTGTTATTCTTTACCTGATGTTCTATCCACACTATGCAGAAACCAAAAATCAAGCAGATATCTTGGGAACTTTTTCTACAGGACCAGCTATTCGTCATACCCCCTCAAACTTGATCAGTGAAATTGTTGGAACAGCAGTCTTAACGGCGGGTATACTTGCCTTTGGCCAGTATACCATTACGCAAACTTCTGGAGTTTCGCCACTCTTAGTGGGTGCGATTATCACAGCAATTGGTTTATCACTCGGTGCGACAACAGGTTACGCTTTGAACCCAGCACGTGACTTAGGCCCTCGTATCATGCACGCTATCTTACCTATCAAGGGCAAAGGAGATTCTGACTGGTCTTACGCATGGATTCCTGTTGTAGGTCCAATCATTGGCGGTAGCTTAGGTGCCCTTCTCTTTAACATGGTTATTCAATTTACAAGTAAATAAATTGAAATAATAGACAAAAGTAGAGTTAGACATAGATCTAGCTCTTTTTTTATGAAAAAAGTACCAGTAATCCTACAGTTTATGGGAATAAAAACTAAATAAAGAAAACGCTTTATTTTTCCTTGCTTTTGAAAATAAGAGCTGCTATATTACAAATATAACGAAACTAAAAGAAAAATTTTGGAGGAAACAAAATGTCGAAAAAAATAGTAGCCGTTACGGCCTGTGCTGCTGGAATAGCGCACACTTATATGGCCGCCGAGTCTATCGAAAAAGCGGCTAAAAAAATGGGCTATGAGGTCAAAGTAGAGACCAATGGAGCTATTGGAGCAGAGAATGTTTTAACTCCAGAAGAGATCGAAAGCGCAGATCTTGTGCTTGTTGCCTCAGACATTAAGATTGATCCGATTCGTTTCACAGGTAAGCCGCTTTATGTTACAAAATCTATTCCGGCAATTGAAGATTCTGAAGCCTTAATAAAAAAAGCATTCGCTGAGGCTGAAGTTTTTGGCAAGAAAGGAAGTAAAGTAGGGAATATTCAGATTGGTAATGATAAAGATAAGGTTACTTTTCTGACCCATGTGATGAGTGGTATTTCTTATATGGTGCCAATGGTCATCGCTGCTGGTCTTCTCCTTACCATTGCCAATCTCTATGCCTTTCAAAGAGACGACCTAGGACGTATTGTTAAGTGGGGGTTTGACAATACAACACAAATGGGCTTCCTTATGGAAAAACTCTTTTATGTTGGGCAGATGGGTTTTAAACTGATGATTCCACTATTTGCTGGTTTCGTAGCAAATTCCATTGCAGACAAACCCGCAATAGCTCCTGCCATGATTGGTGCTTATCTTGTTAATGATCCAGAATTTTTAGGAACTGAAGCAGGTGGAGGTTTTATTGGTGCTATTATTGTAGCTTTCATTGTTGGCTATATGGTCAAAGGATTGAAAAAAATAAAATGGCCTAAATTTGTTATGCCAATCGTGCCAATTATGATTATTCCCTTTATTGCAACAGCAGTTATCAGCTTGATTGTGCTTTATATCATCGGGAATCCAATCTCAGTGGGGATGGATGCTATGTATGATGGGTTAACCAACTTAAATAATAATTTCGCAGGTGCACCAATCATTATCGGAGCCATTTGTGGCGCAATGATTGGGTTTGACTTGGGTGGACCAATCAATAAAACGGCTTTGGTGTTTGGGACAGCAATATTTACCGATACAATGACAAAATATGGTATTGAAGGTGCAAACTTTGTACCCGGTACAGCAACACAAGCAGCGATTTCGGTAGCTCCCTTAGGTGTATGGTTGGCTACGATATTATTTAAAAATAAATTTTCAAAAGATGAAAAAATTGCTGCCAGTGCAGCCTTCGGTATGGGGATTGTCGGTGTCACTGAAGGAGCTATTCCATTTGTGGCAGCACATCCTGTACGAATGATTTTCTCAAACGTTGTAGGTTCAGCTGTTGCAGGTGGACTTATCTCAGCTACCGGTTCGAAATTTTATGGCGGTATCGGCTCACCTCTGGGGACCTTTATTGGTTATATTGAGCAACCGATTCCTTTTGTAACATGGATTTTGTGCGTATGTGCAGGTATTTTGACCACCGCATTATTGATTGGATTTACACGAGGTATTGAATTCAAAAAACCAGTAAAAGTTAAAGCAAAATAAGAAAGTGAATAAAGATGAACAAAGAAGTTTTTAATCAAGAACATATCCTTTTCGATGCAAACGCACGTACACAGGAAGAAGCCTTTGCAGTTATTGCACAGTTTGCACATTCTCTGGGCTTTGTGGGCAATGAAGCCGAATATTTTGAAGGCCTAAAACAGCGAGAAGCAGAAGCAACAACAGGCTTTAAAGACCATATCGCCATTCCTCATTGTAAAGATAAAACGAACTTAAAGCCGGGCATGTTTTTCGTTAGATTTGCCAATGAAATTCCTTGGAATGCTTTAGACGGCAAACCCGTAAAAGTCGCTCTGGCACTTACGATTCCTGAGGAAGGTGCGACTGAGCACTTGAAGTTGCTGAGCTTAATCGCTCGAAAACTAATCGATGATCAATTTCGTGAAGATATTTTATCAGAGAAAGACCCGAATAATCTGACTGCCGTTATAGATAAAATTGATTTTTAACTCAAAGGTCAAATCATCTTGATTTGGCCTTTTGAAAAAATGAATAAGGAAGTAAAAATGAAGAAAAAAGTACACGTCATTCATCATACACACTGGGATTTAGAATGGTATTTTACTCATAATGAATCTTTCGTCCAGTTGGCTTATCATTTGGATGAAGTAATGAGCGCTTTGGAGAATAATGAAATTTCTTATTATCTCCTCGATGGGCAAATGAGCATTTTGGATGACTACCTCCAAAGTTTCCCTGAACAAAAAACACGACTCAAAAAGCTGGTTCAAGCTGGAAAACTCTGGATTGGTCCATGGTATACTCAAACAGATGAACTCATCATAAGTGGCGAGTCAATAGTGAGAAATTTGACTCTGGGAATGGAATTAGCAGAAGAACTGGGTGGTTATATGAATATCGGTTACCTGCCAGACTCTTTCGGTCAGAGCAAAGATATGCCTAAGATATATCAAGGGTTAGGAATTGATCGTACAGTCTTTTGGCGTGGATTGCCGCAGGAAAAAACAAGGGACCGCGAATTTTATTGGCAAGCTGAAGATGGTTCAAAAGTTTTAGCCGCAAATATTAAGGATGGTTATTTTGTCGGCGTTGGACTTATTCATAGTGACCAAACCCAAGAACTTATGACACAGATTGACGACGGTGCTGTGGGGCAACATCTTGTCTTACCTGTAGGAGGAGACCAGCGTTATGTAGACTTTAACCTGCGTGAGCGGATTAATTTTTACAACCAGAAACTGAGTGACTATGAGTTAAAAGAAAGCAACTATGAGGAGCTGTTCTCCGAACTCGAAAAAGAGGAACTGACCACAATTGAAGGGGAATTTATCTCCAGCTCAGTCTCGAAAATCCATCGCTCGATTTATTCTTCACGTTACGACCATAAGTATTTGAATGATAAGCTGGAAAGACGAATGATTTATCAGGTAGAACCGCTCGTTCTCATGGCTGAAAAACTTGGTATTGCTAACAAGCAGGGCTTAATTGACAGAATCTGGAAACTACTGGCAAAAAATCAAGCTCACGACAGTGCGGGCGGCTGTAATAGCGATAAAACCAATCGAATTATTCGTGAACGCTTTATCGAGGCAGACCAACTTTCTTATTCCATAGTCGACTACTTGACCAGAAAAATCAGTGAGTCACAGAAAAAAGTTTGTGACCATCAAGTCAGCATTTTTAATACCCTACCTTGGGAAGTAACTAAAACGGTAAAAATTAATGTCTCTACTGAGTTTGAAGATATCCAACTGAAAAATACAGCAGGGGAAGCGCTCAGTTTTGATGTTTTGGCAAGAAATAAAGAATATTCTGGTGAAATCAGACGCGAAGAAGCCGCTCAAGATCCGTATAAATATTATTATATTCATGAACTGGCTGTAGAAGTTACGGTTCCTGCGCTTAGTTTTGTGAATTACTTCGTTGAAGAAAGTCAACAGTCAAGCATGGTCATCAGCGAAGACAAGCAAGATTATATTGAAAATGATTACTACAAGCTGAGCTATAAAAAAGGACAGCTTCATTTATTTGATAAGAAAATGCAGCAAAGTTATGACAACATCTTATCTTTTGAAGATGGCGGTGATGAAGGTGATACTTACGATTACTCGCCAGCTCATGCAGATCGTGTCTTTGATTTGACACTTACGGGAAGTAAGCGAAAAGCTTTTTGTGGGGAACATTATCAAGAGCTGATTTTGACTGGTACTTGGGACCTTCCCAAGGATTTGAAAGAACGGGCAGAAGGCATTTGCCAACAAACACAAGACTACGAATTAAAAATTACCTTAAAAAAAGGGAGCAAGCATCTCGAATGCCATTTGACGATAGATAATCAAGCGCTGGACCATCGTATGCGTGCAATCATCAATCTTCCTTTTGCTCATCAATATTCTTACACAGATACGCCTTTTGGTACAGTGAAGCGTGAAGCAGAAGATCCGCATTTGAAAGATTGGCAAGATATCGGCTGGCGTGAAGAACCAACGGCTATTTATCCTATGTTAAAATGGGTTAATGTTCACGATGATAAAAACAGTTGGACGGTTTTTGCCAAAGGAATCAAAGAATATCAATTAATCGGGGAAAATCACCGTCAGTTAGCTTTAACTCTCTTTCGAAGTGTCGGATTTTTAGGACGGCCTGATTTGCTCAGAAGGCCAGGTGTAGCTTCTGGTAATGCTTTTAAGTACATCCCAACACCTGATAGCCAATTGCTGGAAAAATTAACATTCAAATTTGCCATAAGTTTAGAACAGGATTATAACCCAGCACGGCTTGCTCAAAGTTACCTTGATTATGCTTTATCCCTGCCTTTCTATCAAATTCAGAGTCTAAATCTTTTTACAACGACTTTAAAATATTTTGTGTCAAATACCTTGAAAGAAAAAATTTGCAGTCCCCAGAATATCAGCTTGAAAGCGCCTGACCTTGTCTTTAGTTCACTCCGTAAGAATAAGCTTTACGGCGGTTGGGATTTACGGGTGTATAATCCAAGTACCCAAGCGGTTCAGGGTGAGAATTTTATTCTGTCAGAGCAGGAGCTTCGCTATGAGTTTGTGGACCTGAAGGGAATCGCGCTGACCGAACGACAAAAAAATAGTAAAATTAATCTGGGAGATTTTAGAGCAGGACAGATTAAAACTGTTCATTTCATAGATTGAGGAAAAATCATGAAGGAAGATATTTTCATATTAATTGAATCGCACCGTTTGGAATTAACCTATGTCGAGGAAATCATAGCCAACTATTTTATCAGTAAAAAGGCACCGCTGAATATAGATAAATTGGCACAAACACTAGCTGTATCAAAGGCATCGATTACCCGCTTTTGTAAAAAGATAGGCTTGGATAATTACAAGGAACTCATGTTTTTATACAACCTTTCCTTGGATAAAAAAGAAGAGCCGTCGATTTCATCAGCAGTGACAGCTATTTATCACGCCTTAGCCACACGAAGTGACAATGCTTATTCTGAGGTGGAAGTGGACAAGCTGTGCGCTTTAATAAAAGATCATAACATCATTCATTTTTTTGGAAAGGGCTTTAACAGTTATACAGGAGCTGACTTTTCATTCAAATTTTCACGTTTTGGCAAGTATGTCCGTGTCATTTCAGAAGAAAAGTCAATCTTAATGTCAGCAGAATTTGCCCGTGAGGGTGAAATGATACTCGTGGCATCCTTGAGAGGAATAGACAGCAACCTTCTTGAAGCGATGACCATAACAAAGGAAAAAAATATTCCGATAGCACTGATTACTTCCAATCCTAATTCTGATTTGATTAAACAAGCAGATATTACACTAATTTCAGCGGGCTTAACACATGAAGAATCTATCGGTAATATCTCACCACAAATTCCGATTTTGATTCAATTAGACATACTTTACGAACGTTATCTTCACCTGTTTTCTGATTCTGTAAAGAAATGGATGAAATCTGAAGAAATTTTACATAAAAATAAAAAATAAGAAGGTTAAAATATGAAAAAATTCCCTGAAGGATTTTTGTGGGGCTCAGCTTTATCCGGCCCACAAACTGAAGGTTATTCTCTAAAAGAGGGTAAATCTGCTTCTACATGGGATTACTGGTTTAAAGAAAACCCTGAAAGATTTAATGAAAACCAAGGACCGGAAACAACTTCTAATCTTTACGAAGATTACGCAGAGGATTGCCAACGGATGAAAGCTATCGGGCTTAATTCGATTCGTACCTCTATCCAATGGACACGACTACTTCCTGACGGTAAAACGCTCAACCCTCAGGCGGTTGATTTTTATAGAGATTATTTTACAAAGATGAAAGAAAATGGTGTCAAGCCAATAATTAACCTTTATCATTTTGATATGCCCATGTGGTTGATGGATAAGGGAGGTTGGGAAACACGAGAGTCTGTTGAGGCTTTTCGTTTTTATGCCCAAAAAGCTTTTGAATGCTTTGGTGATTTAGTCCATGATTGGACGACTTTCAATGAACCAATGGTTCATGTGGAGTGTGGTTATTTACAAGGCTTTCATTATCCTGCAATTGTAGATATCAAAAAAGCTGTTCAAGTGGCTTATCATACCTTAATGGCACACGTAAAAGCTGTTCAAACCTTTAGAAAACTTATGCCGCAAGGATCCATCGGTATTATTCTGAATGTATCTCCGAGCTATGCGCGCAGTCAGTCAGCAGCAGACTTAAAAGCTAAAAAAGCCGCTGATTTAGTCAATATAAAAAGCTTTCTTGATCCTGCGGTGCTTGGAAAACACAACAGCGATTTGGTTGAACTTCTCAAAAATAACCAACTCTTACCTGAAACATTGCCAGAAGATGAAAAAGATGTAGCAGCGAATACGGTAGACTTTATCGGTTTAAATTATTACCAACCGAGTCGCGTTCAAGCACCTGAGAAAGCGAGCTTCCCCGCCAAAACCTTAGATGATTTTTACCAACCTTATGATTGGCCTGAAAAGAAAATTAATCCTTATCGTGGCTGGGAGATTTACCCGCAAGCCATTTATGATGTAGCGATGATGATGAAAAAGGACTATCATAATCTTCCTTGGTTTGTCAGTGAAAATGGCATGGGTGTAGCTGATGAGGAGCGGTTTATGGATGATTCAGGCATGATCCAAGATGATTATCGCATTGAGTTTATGAAGGAGCATCTCAGTTACCTTCATCAAGCGATTGAAGAAGGAAGTAATTGCTTTGGTTACCATACTTGGACCTTTATTGATTGTTGGTCTTGGTTGAATGGCTATCGCAACCGCTATGGTTTTTATCGGGTTGATTTGGAAGAGGATTATAAACGTACCGTGAAAAAGAGCGGACTTTGGTATAAGAAATTAAGTGAGCGAAATGGATATGAAGAATAATGGACAGAATCTTGCCGTTTTTGATATTGGCGGAACAGCAGTAAAGTACGGTCTATGGGATGGAGAAAAAATCCTGAATAATGCTTCTTTTAAAACACCTCAAAGCTTCGAAATGCTTACTGCGAAAATGGGCAGTATCATCAAAGATTATCCACAGCTTAAGGGCATAGCGATATCGTCTCCAGGCGCTGTCAATACAGCGAAAAGAAGGATTGAAGGAATCAGCGCCGTACCCTATCTGCACAATCGTCCTATATTTGATGAAATTGAACAATGCTTTGACTTGCCGGTGGCTATCGAAAATGATGCCAATTGTGCAGGGATTTGTGAAATTGATTATGGTGCAGGAAAAGAAGCCCAGAATGCTGTTTTTTTGGTCATAGGTACAGGAGTAGGTGGAGCTATCTTCATTAACCGCAAGCTTTATAAAGGTGCGCATCTTTTTGCGGGCGAGTTCGGTTTGATGAAAAACACGAAGCATAAAACTTTTAGCGAAACCGGACCTTTGGTTAAAGCTGCGGAAACTTATTCCAAAGAGACAGGCCAGAAAATTTCAGGTAAGGAACTGTACGACTTAATGGATCAAAAAAATCTCCAAGCTACTTTACTTATCGAAAATATGCTGGAGATTATTTCTGATTATTTATATAATATCCAAGTTTCGCTTGATCCAGATACAATTATCATTGGTGGGGGAATGTCAGCGCGGAAAGATTTGCCAGAAATCCTCCAGAAAAAATTAGCAGAACGTCTTCAGAGGTACGATATAGTCCATATCTTGCCAAGAGTAGAACGTTGTCGATACATGAACCATGCAAATCTGATTGGGGCGGCTTTAAATTTTTACACTGTTTTCCCAAAAGCTCAGAGATGATTTGACAAAAAAACCAGCACTCTATATACTTAAAAGAAAAGGCTTTGTAGAGGTAAAGAATATGGCAAGCACTGATCGTGTAAAACAGATGAAATTTGAAACCGTTTATCCACTATACTTGGAGAAAGTAGAGAAAAAAGGACGCACAAAAGAAGAACTGGATGAGATTTTGACTTGGTTGACAGGATACACGAATCCCAGCCAGCTCGCGGGAAGCTTGGGGCAATTGATTGAAAATCAAGCCTTTAATGACAATGCGCCTCTTATCACTGGGGTGATTTGCGGTGTTCGTGTAGAAGAAATTGAAGACAACTTCATGAAGAAGCTACGCTACATGGATAAGGTAGTGGATGAACTCGCCAAAGGAAAAAGCTTGGAAAAAATAAAAAGACTATAAACGGAGACAAACTATCGTTCATTCATTTTATATGATTTTGTAAATGTCACTCTTGCATTTGGTGAAGGAATTTGTTATCATAGAGGAACATTAATGAATATGAGTTCCCAAAGGGGAGTAGCGTCGGCGGAAGCCGAAACAAAGTCGTCATTTCGTGAGCCTTTTCTCACCGGCTTTGTTGACATGGATACGGCATGTTTAGCAAGACCTTTGCCAGATTTGGCAGGGGTCTTTTTGATACGCAGCTCTTAGCTGATACAGGATGATAGTTCTCACAGGAATTGCCGGCGCGTTTTATTAGCCAAAAATTATCATTTTTTGACTTTTAACTTCACAAAATGTACCTCTTATTTCCTCTGAAGAAGCTAATACTGTTGTCTGACTGACCCTCATATTCAAATATTGTAAAAAGGAGTTAGAATGGAATTCTACAACAAAGAAACTGACCTTGTCCTTGAAGAGGTGCAAGCTTCAGCTGAAGGGCTGACGGAGCAGCAAGTCAAAGAAAGACAAGCACGTGATGGTTTTAATGAACTTAAGAGCAAAGACAAGGTTCCCACTTGGAAAGTCTTCCTTGATACCTTTAAAGACCCGATGGTCATCGTCTTATTGATTGTAACGATTGTCCAGCTCGCCTTAGGAGAGGTGGTTGAAGCCATTATCATCCTAGGTGTAGTACTGATTAGTTCGATTGTGACGGTCATTCAGACGAAAAAGGCGGAAAGTTCACTGGACGCCTTGAAGCAAATCTCTGCTCCAAATGCTAAAGTTTTACGTTCTGGAGAGAAAATTACTATTCCTGCACGTGAATTAGTTGTTGGAGACCTTGTTCTACTTGAAGCAGGAGACTTTGTGCCTGCAGATGGGCGTATCTTGACCTGTAAGAGTTTGCGTGTTGAAGAAGGAATGCTTACAGGGGAGTCTGAAGCTGTTGAGAAAACAGATGAAGCCCTTGAGGGAGAACTTCCTTTAGGTGACCGTAAGAACATGCTTTACAGTGGCGCACTCACGGTATATGGTCGTGGTGAATTTGTCGTTACAGGTACAGGAAGCCAGACAGAAATCGGTAAGATTGCGACCCTGCTTGAAACTGCTGAAGATAAGCAAACTCCCTTGCAGCAGAAATTGGAGAAATTCAGTAAGCAATTGGGTATTGCTATCTTAATTCTTTCAGTAGCTATCTTTGGGATACAAGCTGCCCGCATCTTCTTTGCTGGTGACGGTGCAAATATTGAGGTGAAGATGCTAGATGCCTTTATGTTTGCGGTTGCAGTTGCGGTTGCCGCAATTCCAGAAGCACTTTCATCTATTGTGACGATTGTCCTTTCAGTTGGCACGAACAAGATGGCCAAGCAACATGCCATTATTCGTAAGCTACCAGCTGTTGAAACTTTAGGTTCAACAAGTGTTATCTGTACGGATAAAACGGGAACATTGACACAAAACAAGATGACCGTTGTTGACTACTTTTTGCCGAGCGGCAAAGAAGAAAGTTTTCCAGCTCAGCCTGATTCTTGGAGAAATGACGAAGCACTTCTCGTACAAGCGGCTGTACTTTGTAACGATTCAAATATAAATGAAGAGGGTCAAGAGTTGGGCGACCCAACCGAGGTGGCGCTTATTGCCTTTAGTAATAAAGTCGGGAAGCCTTATCAGGAACTGCGTGACGCTTACCCACGTTTGGCAGAACTTCCATTTGATTCGGATCGTAAACTCATGTCCACGATCAATCTTATTGATGATGAAAAAATCATGTTGACAAAGGGGGGGCCAGACGTTATGTTTGCCCGTTGCAGCAAGGTGCTTATCAATGGTCAGGTTCAAGAATTTACGGATGAACTCAAAGCGAATTTCCAAAAAGAAAACGAAGCTTTTAGTAACAAAGCCCTCCGCGTATTGGCTTATGCCTACAAACCTTTGGGACAGGATAAAGAAGTTTTAGATCTGGAAGATGAGAACGACCTTATCTTGATTGGTTTAACAGCCATGATTGACCCACCACGTGAAGCTGTATATGCTTCGATAGCTGAAGCGAAAAAAGCCGGCATCCGTACTGTCATGATTACAGGTGACCACAAAACAACAGCACGTGCCATTGGGCAAGAGATAGGACTCTTTGGTGAGAACGATATTGCGGTGACCGGTCAAGAGTTAGATGCTATGTCAGAGCAGGAGCTGGATGATAAACTGGCGAAAATTTCGGTCTATGCGCGAGTATCACCAGAAAATAAAATACGTATCGTACGTGCTTGGCAGAAAAAGTCTCATGTTACAGCTATGACAGGTGATGGTGTTAATGATGCGCCAGCCTTAAAACAAGCCAATATCGGTATTGCTATGGGGTCAGGTACTGACGTTGCTAAGGATGCATCTGCAATGATTCTGACAGACGACAACTTTGTATCGATTGTTAATGCAGTCGCTGTTGGTCGTACAGTTTATGACAATATCAAAAAATCTATCGGTTATCTTTTCTCTGGTAACTTGGGAGCAATTATCACGATTGTCTTTGCCCTCGTCATGAACTGGGCAAGTCCATTTACTGCTCTACAATTGCTCTTTATCAACTTGGTCAATGACTCAGTGCCAGCTATAGCTTTGGGAATGGAAAAAGCAGAACCAAATGTGATGAATAAAAAACCGCGTCCTTCTGATGAGGGAATCTTTGAAGGTGGTTTGATGGCCAGTGTCGCTGTTCGTGGAACTCTGATTGGTATTGCAGCGATTATTTCACAATATATTGGGATGCAGGTTTCAGATGAGTTAGGTGTTGCAATGGCCTTTACGACACTAATCTTGGCACGTAGCTTACAAACATTTACAGCGCGTTCAAACTCTCAAACTATCCTGTCTCTGGGACTCTTCTCAAACAAATACGTTTTGGGAGCAGTGGTCTTCTGTTTAGGACTTTATAGCCTGACCACTTTACCTTTCACACGTGAATTCTTTAGCATTCCTGCAAACTTTGACATGCACTACTGGTTGTTGGCGGCAGGTCTTGCTCTGGCAGCTCTGCTCATGATGGAAATCATTAAAGCCCTGCGCGTTTTCATCAGTCAGAAAAAAGCTAAAGTAAGTGTTAATAAATTAGGATAAAAGCATGTCTCCTCTTTTGTTTAAACAGTGAGTATGAGGAACTTTTAAGAGAGGGAGAACCTCCCAGCTATGGACTTTGTCATCTGTAGCTGAGAGGTTTTTTCATCCCCTGAAACTTCATTGAAGCCTTTGGCTTACTTGACTAAAAAATTTGTAAAAATCGATGAGGCTCTTGGATCATAAGTTATGAGTTGAGAAACTAAGGGAGAGCAGAAGCTGGCTTCCTATCTTTTCAAAACAATTGAAGTAAAAAAATACTGCAGAACTCGCCCCCAAAATATCACATATTCCAAAAGTCTCTTTTTGAGATAATTTATGAAATGTGGTAAAATGAGAAAGCTCAGGGCTCTATTTTGAGAAGAAAATAGAGTGAGAGAAAGTAAGTTTTCAGAAAAAAGCAAGAGAGACAGACTGCAAGAGAGGGCAAAAGATTACCCAAGAGAAGTGCAGGTGTTTTAGGAAGAAATAGGAAAAATAAAAAATGAGCTTATTTTTAGATACAGCTAAAATCGAAGTCAGAGCGGGTAAGGGCGGTGATGGTGCAGTTGCTTTCCGTCGTGAAAAATACGTACCAGATGGAGGCCCTGCTGGTGGCGATGGCGGTCGCGGTGGTGACATCATCTTCCGTGTTGATGAAGGTTTGTCAACACTGATGGATTTTAAATACAATCGTATTTTTCGTGCAAAATCTGGGGAAAAAGGGATGAACAAGGGGATGCACGGTCGCGGTGCAGAAGATTTGGTTGTCAAAGTACCGCAGGGCACGACAGTGAAAGATAATGAAACAGGTCAAGTCATTGTTGACTTGGTTGAACAGGGGCAGGAATTTGTCGTGGCAAAAGGTGGTCGCGGAGGGCGAGGAAATATCCGCTTTGCTACACCGCGCAATCCTGCACCGGAAGTTGCCGAAAATGGTGAACCCGGTGAGCAAAAATGGCTCATGCTTGAATTACGTGTCCTTGCTGATGTGGGCTTAGTAGGTTTCCCATCAGTTGGTAAGTCAACGCTCTTAAGTGTTGTCTCAAATGCACGACCAAAGATTGGCGCCTACCACTTCACGACAATTACACCAAATATTGGCATGGTTCAGGTTGGTTACGGGGACAGCTTCGTCATGGCCGATATGCCTGGATTGATTGAGGGAGCACACTCAGGTGCAGGTCTGGGGATTCAGTTTCTTCGTCATATTGAACGTACACGTGTCCTTCTGCATGTCTTAGATATGTCAGGTCTTGAAGGGCGTGATCCTTATGAGGACTATGTCACCATTAACAAGGAGTTGGAAAGTTACAATCTTCGTCTACTTGAACGTCCGCAACTGATTGTGGCGAATAAAATGGACATGCCAGAGGCGCCGGAAATTCTTGCGGACTTTAAGAAGAAATTAGCGGAGAATCTACCCGAAGGTCAGGAAATGCCCCAGATTTTTGAGGTGTCTGGCCTAACCAAAACAGGTTTGCAAGCTCTTTTAGCCCGTACAAGTGAACTTTTAGCCGAGACCCCTGAATTTTTGCTTTACGAAGATGAAGACTTCCTCGGTGAAGAAGCATATTATGGTTTTGAAGAAGAAGAACAACCTTTCCGCATCTCACGGGATGATGATGCCGCTTGGCGTCTATCTGGTGCCAAACTTGAAAAACTGTTCAAGATGACCAACTTTGATCGTGACGAGTCGGTTATGAAGTTCGCACGGCAGCTTCGATCGATGGGAGTGGATGAGGAACTCCGTGCTGCTGGTGCGCGTGATGGTGATCTGGTTCGTATCGAGAAATTTGAGTTTGAATTTGTAGATTAAAAGTTTGGGAGGTTGATGTGGGCTTCAAGATTATTTCTGACCGTGATGAAAACGGTGAGTTTATCGCTTCCGCAGAGTTTTGGACAGATGAACGGATTGATGCTTTGATTAAGAAATATAATCCTTCAGGAAAACTCCGTCTCTCCAAAGCTGCACAAGAAGCAGACAAAAAAGAAGACGAATAAAATGAGTAAAAAGAGTGCCTAGTGAAGCACTCTTTTTTTTGTAGATTATTTTAGAAAATAAAGTGCACGATAGAGCAAGACAATTTTTATACTCATCTTCCGACTCCTTCTTTAGGAAAAGAGAACTTGTATTTCTAGAAACTTTATGTGATTGAACTTCACTGATATTTAGGGTAACATTCCAAGTAGAAGTAAATATTTTCAGCTGAAAGAACTAAAGGAGGTTATCTTTTGAGAAAAAACAAAATATTTTCTATCGTACTCATCGCTTTTACTTTTGGTATTTTAGGAGCTTTGACAGCTTCAACGACAGTAAAAGCAGGAGTTTTGGATATTGATACAAGTCAGTATGAGCCTACTGGAAATCCAAATGTAAGCTATCCACAAATCAGTATACGGACCAATCGGACACCGGAACGCACGAATATAACTGATATTGTCAGGCTTGCAGATGAAGCAGCAGCAAAGTATCCGGTTGGAGACAGTGCACATCGTTCAAAGGCTGTAACAAAGATGCTTATTTCTTACTTTGGGAGCGGTAGTCTAGGGCATACTTGGATTGTTGTTTTCCATAGTAATAAACCTGGTGATTACACTTCTTATGGTTTTCACGAGGTCTTTGGATGGGTGAAAAATGGAAGCTCATACTTTACAGATGACAGTGCGGGAAGAAAGTTTGCGGTTGAAAAGACCTTGCCGCTTGGAGATGACAAAACAAGCTGTGAAAATATCGAAAAGACGATTATGCCACAGCTCTCAGAGGAAAGTGTTGCTATCGCTCGGATGATGGGAGTATATGTTTTTTGGCCAAGTAGGGGCGCTTACTCTCCTCTTGGCAACTGCGCATGGGCTGCGGGGAACTTGTGGAATGCAGTAACAGGCGATAACTTAAAATTTGAGCAAGAGTTTGACGGAGCGGCTCATGCAAGTGACTGGGGCATGCCATTTTTAAATGGTGTAACGAAGATTGCCGATCCTGGAATGGCAGCTGAAGGTATGGTCAAATAGCAAAGTAGTAGAAGAAAAATAAGAATGGATATGCCCTATGATTTTAAAGAAAACAGGAGCAGTTTTAACTGGCGGTCTTTTGGTGCTTGGCATTGCTTTGCCATTAGGCAATGTTGACTCAAAGAATGTGGCTGCCAAAGATGTAAACTGTCCTAGAAATAGTGAATGTCTAAACAAACAAACAAACAGTCTCAATGGAGAACTTAGTCCTAAAATTGATGAAAAACTTGAAAAACTGGCCATTGCACATTCTTACAGTATGTTTGCAACTGGACAAGCGACAGGTGGTACCATCGGTGCTGCAGAGTCAAAACCAATAAATGCGAGTGATCATCCCACGCTTTCCATGAACAGTGATATGAGGCTCAAAGAGGGCGAAGCTCTTGCAGCGCATTCTTCTCATTTTACTAACGATACAAATAACGTGCAAAACATTGACACCCCTTCTTTCAGTTTCGAGACGTCTGATTCGATTACAACAACAACGACTCATTCTGTCAATACAGGGATGTCTGCACAAGAGCATTTCCTATTTCCAAGTATTGGAGGAATAGGGGTTGCTAATGTAAAGTTTAATGTAGAGTATACGTACACAACGGGATATGAAAAAACAAAGTCTAAAACGATTATTTGGAAGGTTCCTTCCTCATCGATTCGCCTTGAACCACATACAAAAGTTCGAGTAGATTGGTTTCTTAGAACCACAGAAGCTTCTGGTACGATTAAGCTTCAGGATAAGGTCAAGGCACAGATTCCATACAAAACTGATTTAGAGACAGGTACAATCTCAACACATGGGCTTGGTAAGGTCATTGCATCGGAAGACTTGCTAAGTAATAGATATTGGAACATGTTCATGAAAGAAAGCAGAAGTAACTGGCAGCAAGTCAACAATAACACTGCGCTTTACAACATGGGGGTAGGGAGCTACCACGCCAAGTATGGGACGGAACTTTATTTCGTGATAAAAGAGATTGAGGATGATGGTACAAGCGGACCTGTAATTTACGAAGCACCTGTAAAGGCTGAAGCTACATAGTTGTGAAAGAAAAGAGCTGTCAGAATTTGTGCAGAGGAGGTATTTGACTTGAATTTGCTTTTTTATCTTGTTAAGCTAAGTGGAAGAGGAAACAAGAAGGAGAAGCAGATGACGGTAAAACTTTTTATTGCACAGACATTAGACGGCTACATCGCAGACAAGCAGGATAATCTTGATTGGTTGATGACAGTTCAAGGGAAAGGAGATAATGGCATATCTGCCTTTCTTTCCTCTATTGATATTATTCTTATGGGAAGTCGGACCTATCAGTGGCTTTTGGATCAAAAGTTGGAGACTTGGCCTTATGAAGGCAAAATGACCTATGTTTTCTCTAAAAAGAACTGGGAGGACAAAGGCAATATTAAATTTGTTCATCCGTCACAACTTACAGACTTCGTTCAGGGGCTTCAGGGAGAAATTTGGTTGATTGGTGGTGGCCAACTCATCAAAACTTTTTTGGAAGCTGACTTGATTGATGAATATAGGATAACGACTGCTCCGGTTCTTCTTGGTGAAGGAATTCCACTTTTCCCCCAAGGCGATTATGCAGCAGACTTAGAATTCCAAGGAAGTACAATCTATGGACAGTTTGTAGAACTGGCTTATAAGCGAAAAAAGAATAGAGAATAAAGAAAACTCAGTAAACTCTGATATGAGAAGCTGAGTTTTTTTGTGCAACAAGTAATGTGCCAACCCTATTTTTCTCATCAAACACTCATTTCATTTGACCTTTTTTTTTTTTTATACTATAGACTCAGAAAGTAAACGTAACATTAGAAATGTATATGTAATGAAAATCTAAAAGTACAGGTTACGTCAAAGGAGGAGTTTATGACACCAGAAAAGAAAAACCAGCGGCGGCTGCGCAACCTCGCGCTCCTGTCCCTCTTATTGCTCTTGGTAGGCGGCACCTTCGCCTTCCAAGCCTTCAACCAGCGGGCCATCAATGACCGCATCCGAGAAAACATCCCCGGAGGCCGCGTCCACGACTACTACAACCGAGACACGGAAAACAAGGACGTCTTCGTGGAGAACTATGGCAATGTGCCCCTCATGGCCCGTATCCGCCTCTCCGAGTTCATGGAGAAACGCTCAACAGGAGAACAAGACTTCACCCCTATAGTGAACGGCACCATCCGTGACCAAGTGGACACTTGGACGGTCATGCGTCCCTCAGAAACCAACCTGAACACCCGTGTAGATGACTCGGCAGCCTTCAACACCTACTCTAACCTGACCTTTGGTTGGAGCCGTTCAGGTCAAGATGCCCCATGGTTCATGCCGACCTTCAACCGGGACAACCAAGACTTGATGACCGCCTCTGCAGGACATGCCCGTGACTGGGTCACAAGCACAGCCACAGATGGGGTAACAGATGGCGCCACTCACCCCGGAGATGGTACAGATGCCTACTGGTCCTCTGGCGACAGCTTTGATAACAGCGGTCCAGTTTGGCCGGGAGAAGAAGTCACCCATGATGCAGCTCAAAACCTGCAACAAGAGCGTGCCCCGATGACCATGAGCCAGTGGGCAGCCTTACCTAATAACCTGAAAGTCGGGAACTTCTGGGTCATCGACCACCAAACAGGTTGGGCTTACTGGGCGAATCAACTTCAAGCAGGAGAGACCACTTCTTATCTCTTGGATGCAGCACAGATGACCGCAGCAGCGAATGCTATCCCGGGAGAATATTACTACGGTATCCATGTGGACGGGCAACTGATCAGTCCTGACCGTATCAATGATTTCTTGGCTGCAGATGGAAGCTTTACCCATCATGATGACTTGTCAGACTTCCTGACAGCTGTACAGAATGGCTCTATTGATAACAACTGGGGGAACCCGGGCCCTGAGGAGAATGTCCAACCCGACCAAATCAACTTTAGCATCATGGCACCGGGGACGATCTTTACTATGGCTGGGGAGCAGTATCGTTATTTGGAGAATCAGGGTGGTGGGAATCATTTGATTATTCGGAATAGCGTGTTTGGTGCGAGTTTCAATAATCAAGTAGAACGAATTAATAATTGGTACACTTCCCTTGATCCAACAGTTCAAGCAATGGTTCAACCTGTAGCAGATCATTTTGTGACAGGAGAAGTTGATTGGGATTCTCTTACCTTTGACGGACCAGGAGAACGCTGGATACCTAATAACTTGTACGATTTTCCCGAAGTTGAGGTTGATATAAGTCAAGTTGATTCAAGTGGTAGTCCACGTGCCTTTGCACTATCTTTAGCAGATGTGACACGTCTATCGGGTACAGGTCGTGCTTTTCCTAATCACGTAGGCCGCATAGAAGGTGGTCCAAATCATGGTTTCTGGTGGCTTCGAACGCCTAGCACAAGTTTAGACCATGGACTGCGTGTGCTTGGAGGCCAACCTAATAATCCGCTAAATGGTGTAATTTCTATGGGGCCAAGAAATGCCGCCGCTGCCGGTGGCGCTCGTCCTGCCCTCATCGTCCATCAATAAAGTAAAATAGCGACCAGAACCAAAAATCACCCAAGACGGCACTTCTACATGCCTCATTGAGTGATTTTTTATTGGATTCCATAACTCCGATAAAGTGGAGTTTATTCCCCTTTTTTTAGAGAATTGAGAAACATTTCGGTTAGGTGCTCAGAGTGTTTTATCATTGTTTCTAATGGGATAGATTTCATTCCTTCGCTGATAATATCGACGTATAGAAAAAGGTCTTCATCCGTATAGTCTTTCGAAATTTGTCCTTCTGCACGCCCTTTTCTGAAAAGTTCTTGGTAAACAAGGTGTTGAATTTCACGTGTATCTTCATCAAAAAAACTTGGATTTGCTGCATATTGTTTTATCATATTTTGCAGAAAAATATCGGTCATCAACTGAATTTGCTTCATTTTGAAGTGATAGATTTGGCGAAACGTTTCACGAAAATCTGCATCGGTAGCAATTATTTTTTGAATATTCTCAACCATAAAGTCAAGTTCTTTTCGGATAACCAGGTTCATCAGCTTGTTTTTATTTTCATAATATTTGAAAATGGTTACCTTAGAAACATGAGCCAGTCGAGCAATTTCATCCATAGAAATATCGGAAATTAAGCGCTCTCTCAATAGCTTTGTAGTCACGTCCAGAATAGCTTTTTTCTTTTTCTTTGTTTGATTCATTTTCTTCCTCTCCGCAAAAAAAGAATTCTTTATAAAATTATATCTTTTAATTTGAACTTATTCAACCAAAAGAGTACAATGTGAACTATAAAGGTATATCAAGTTCAAAAAGGTCATGGAGTGAGGAGGAAAAGCAATGCAAAAGATTGTTGAAATAAAAAACTTGCAGAAAAATTTTGGTAAATTTCAAGCTTTGAAGAATGTTACATTAGATGTGAATGCCGGAGAAGTTTTGGGCTATATTGGTCCCAATGGTTCAGGAAAATCAACAACGATTCGTGTTTTGCTGGGGATTATTAAAAAGAGTGGAGGTTCAGCCACAATATTTGGTAAAGATGTGTGGACGGATGCCATTGAGATTCATAAGAAAATTGCTTATGTGCCTGGCGATGTCTATCTTTGGCCCAATCTTTCTGGGGGCGAGATTATTGACCTTTTCTTGAAGTTACATGGTCATGCAGATTTAAAAAAACGTGATGAGCTTATCAAGAAGTTCGAACTTGATCCAAAGAAAAAGGCGCGTAGCTATTCCAAAGGAAACCGTCAGAAGATAGCCTTAATTGCGGCCTTAGCCACGGATGCTGAACTTTATATATTTGACGAGCCAACCAGTGGTTTGGATCCCTTGATGGAATCGGTTTTCCAAGCTGAAGTCCAGCGTCTCAAAAAAGCGGGGAAAGCCATTATTTTGTCCAGCCATATCTTATCTGAAGTCGAACGTCTAGCAGATCGTGTTGCTGTTATTCGAAAAGGAGAAATCGTTGAAACAGGGTCACTTGATGATTTACGTCATTTGACACGTGATACTTTTAAAGTCGAAACTAATCAAGCGCCAGAAGCGTTGCATGGATTAGAGGGTGTCCATGATTTGCACCGCAATGGCAATAAGGCTGTTTTTCAGGTAGACTCGGATAAAACGGATGTTATCTTAAAAACCTTACTTAAGTATGGGGTGAAGAAGTTAGAGTCTACACCACCAACTTTAGAAGAGCTTTTCATGCATCATTATGAGTAGGAGGTGAACGCTATGGACAAACCTTTAAATAAAACCTTTAGTATGCTGGGGGCTTTACTCAAGAGAGATTGGCTAAAACTTGTCTTTTGGATAGTTGGTGTGCTGGCCTTTGCAGCGTCGGGAGTGGGTAAATTCGAGCTTATCATGCAGACTGACAGTCAACGAGAAACCATGTTTAATGTTTTTCAGGGACCAGCTATGACGGCATTGTTCGGTCCTATGACGGTCGCTCAAGGTAAAGATTTTACCGCGGATGCAGCTTATGGCACGACCATGCCTTTAATTACGGCAATAACATTCGCTGTTGTTGCGATTATCTATGTTATCAATCGTACACGAAAAGAAGAAGAAGATGGAATCGCTGAAGTTTTTCGCTCTTTTCAAGTCGGAAAATTAGCCAATACGACAGCTCTTGTTATTGAACTCTTTGTTTTACAAGTCTTGATTACGGGGGTTCTGGCGACTTCAATCCAGTTGCAAAATATTCCGGGTATGACTTCTTTTAGCGAAAATCTCTTGTTTGCCTCTGCTATAGGCGTCCAAAGTTTACTTTGGGGCTTGTTCGCTCTTGCCTTTGCGCAAATCTTTTCCGACTCAGGCAGTGCTAAAGGTGCTACTTTTGGCTTGCTTGGTTTGCTCTATCTTGTTCGTATGGGAACAGACACACAAAATGTAAATTGGGGCTATTGGAACCCCTTAAGTTGGTCATATCTGACCAGTCCCTATGTCAAAAATCATTGGCTTCCTCTCTTCCTCGCTCTAGGATTGAGCCTTGTTCTTCTCGCTCTTGCTTATTTTCTTGAAATTAGACGAGATGTCAATGCGGGCTATATTCCGGAGGTGAACGGTAAAGCGCATGCTTCTAAAAGCTTACTCAGTTTTACAGGACTTACACTTCGACAACAACGTACAGCCAGTATCGGTTGGATTTTTGGGCTTTTTGTGCTGGGAATCACCTATGGGTCAATGATTGACCAAATCAGCGGTTTTGTTGAATCCAGTCCAACCATATCCAAACTCTTTAACATTGACCCTCATCTGGCAAACGAAACCAGCAGGGCGGCAAGTAAAGCCATGATTGAAAGCTTTATGTCAACAATATTTATGATTTGTGCGGTAATGGTTGCTTGCTTTGCGGTTACTTCACTGATGCGGATGGTAACAGAGGAACGAAAAAATCGACAAGAACTACTTTATGCCATGCCGATTAGCCGTTATAAAGTTTATGTAACTTATATGATTATCTCTTGGATATTAGGCGCTCTTGCTCAGTTTGCTGTTGTGCTTGGCATCTATCTCTCCCAAGCCAATAATGACAATGCGTTCAGTTTTGCTAAAGTAGCTGCAGCGGGGATGTCTTGGACTGTTGGGATTTTCTTTGTCCTTGGGATTTTAGGCTTTCTAATGGCCGTGCTTCCACGTTTTAGCGCGCTGATCTGGGTTTATCTCGGCTTTGCGTTCTTCATGAGTTATATTGGCAACATATTGAATCTCCCCGCTTGGTTAAATAATTTTAATATTTTCCACCATATTTCAAGACTTCCGGTCGAAACAATGAACTGGGGCAATTTTGTATTTATACTTGCTTTAGCAGTAATATTTGCTCTGATTGGCATGTTTATTTATCGGCAACGTGACTTGATTGGCGATTAATTAAAAAATAGTCCATCTGGACTATTTTTTTAATTGATGATAGCGATTGTACCAAATGTCAACATACTCCTTGGAGAAAGGTCCACGTTCATTATTTATCCAATCAACAAGAATTTTTACATTTTCTTTCAAAATGTAGTCAATCTCAGGAGAGTAGTTCATTTGTTTCCTGTGACGTTCATATTCCTCAACGTCTAGGAGTTTTTTCTCGCCATCTTTAAATACTTTTACATCGAGATCATAGTCGATGTATTTCAGGGCCTCATTGTCCAAGACAAAAGGGCTCGCAAGGTTGCAGTAATAGCTGACGCCTTCCTCACGAATCATAGCAATGATGTTAAACCAAAACTTTTTGTGGAAATAAACGATTGCAGGTTCACGTGTGACCCAACGACGGTCGTCTGACTCGGTTACAAGTGTGTGGTCATTTACACCAATAATTGAATTTTCATTTGTTTTCAGTATCATCGTATCTCGCCAGGTACGATGTAAACTGCCATCATGTTTATAGCTTTGAATCGTGACAAGGTCGCCTTCTTTCGGAAGATTCAAGGCTTCACCAACTTTCCAAAATTCAAAGTTCTCGCTTATCATTATAGCATAATATTCAAAAAGTTTCTGAACTCAGCTTGGCAGTTCAAAAAAACTTAAGCTACTAAGAAACTCCTTTGACAGATTCTGTTCACGATAATTTTGCCAGCTATCAAGCGACCTGATTGCCTGATATCTTTTACGCAAATGATAGTGTTCTTCTATCTGATATTCGGGATAATCTTGGAGGAAATCGCTGACCATTTGCCATTCGTAAGTATAACCTAAAGGGCGTGAGTGATAGGTAATCCCGTCTATAGTTTGAGTAGAAATCCGATGATGCGCATGACCAAAGACGACATCTGTAATTTGAGGATACTGGGTAAAAAGTTGGTGGAAAGCTTGAGAGCCAAGATAAGCATTGAAGCGTTCAAACTTTTTATAAGCTGTATTAATAGAAAAAGCTTTATGTGGGACAAAATGCATGGCTATGATGATACGGCCGTCAAAGTTTAAGCTTTGTAAAATCTTTTCCAAGGTGTGAAGACTTTTTTTAGTCGTTAGTGGATCGTTATATTTGCGCTGGATTTTGCGGTCAAAATAAAAATTATTTTTAAAGGCAAGAATATTATCGTAAGAATAATTGTCAGCAAGAGAGTAGTCATACCAGCCATGAAAAGCTATGAGGAGACTATCACCAAAATATTTGAGAGAAAAGTCTTGTGCGTTGATTTCTTCTTCAGATAAATGTACCATGTCGTGATTCCCAAGATTGTGACTAATGTCGAAAACAGTAGATAATTTATCGAAAAAGGGCTTGGTGATTTTTTTATAGTCATTGGACATATCGCCTGCAAAGTGCAAATCTGTTACATCCTGACTCTGTAAAGTATCAACTAAAACCTTGATTTCAGTATCTGTAAATTCATTAACATCTAAATGCAAATCTGAAAGCAGTGCTAATTTTTTCATAGTTAAATTATAACAGAAGCGCAAGACAAGTTCTAATCGTCCCAACTGAAAATTTAACCGCTGCACCAATGCTAACGTTTTCATTAGTTAATGAAAGACTATCCTGCTGAACATTTAGCCCACTTTGAATTTTGAGGGCAGAAAAATGACAAAAAAGCAATGAAAAAGAGCTGATTTTCCAGTGATTTCGTCCCAAATGCTGTGCAGAACCTACTCTATTCCGTTAAAATATCTCATTTTTATATAAAATTACGTTCATAAGGTTGTCATAATAAAATAAAGGTCAGCCTAGAGTCCTAATGATAATTTTGACATAATGGAAGAGACTAAAATTATTATTAGAAATTACATAGGTTGTATATGAAGAATACAGTAAAAATATTTCAAGGGATTTCAAGAATTCTCTTATTCGTTGTTGGTTTAGCATTGCTCTCAGGCGCTCTCGTTTTTACTGGGGTTCATATGGCCAACAAAAATGTTATAAAAACAGAAGTAAGTGGCATTATTGTCCGAGGTGATGAGGGTTTTAAAGAGGTCAATTATACCTTTGAGGGTATAGAATATCAAGTACGCCCTTTGGACACTTATTTTAGGAAACTTGGAACGATAGATGATAAAATAAAAGTTTATGTGGATAATAATCGTCCTGGGCGTGCCTTTTTAACTTATCATGGGGATGGATTGATGCGAACAGCTGGTATATTGGCAGGATGGGGCTTGCTTTTACTCATTATTTTGCTGGGAGAAAGACAGCTGATGAGTCGCATGCGAAAGCTAGAGGAGCTTGCTGATAAAGAAGAAAATGGAACTACTCTTTCGTAAGAGGAGTTTTTTTATTATGGTTTCTAGCCAATTTTGTTCTGATAGGGGCAGCAAGAAAAAGTCCGTTGAGCGGTATTTGACTTAAAACAAACTTTGTTCATTAAAAAACAAGCGCATTGCTTAAAAAGAAAATGGAGCTATGCTACTATAGGAACATGACTATCTTACACAATAAAATTTCAAATAAAGAATTAAAAGAGCGTTTGGCAGCTGAAACAGAGCCTCGCACCACGCTTTCTTTTTATAAATATTTTAATATCAGTGCCCCTCAACAATTTCGTGATGATTTGTATAAAAAATTTGAGGAATTGAAAGTTTTCGGGCGTATTTATATCGCTGCTGAAGGAATCAATGCTCAAATCAGCCTACCAACTGCAAATTTAGAGGCTTTCAAGACCATACTTTATCAAGCTGCGCCTGAATTGGATGGGATTCGTCTTAATTATGCAATTGCTGACGATAGACAATCCTTCTGGGTACTGCGAATGAAGGTTCGCGACAAAATCGTTGCAGACGGTATTGACGATCCGACATTTGATCCTTCAGATGTAGGGCATTATCTTAAGGCAGAAGAAGTTAACGAAATGCTTGGAAAAGAAGACACAATATTTGTGGACATGCGCAATCATTATGAGTATGAAGTGGGGCATTTTAAGGATGCATTGGAGGTTCCATCTGCAACGTTTCGGGAACAATTGCCCATGGCTGTCGACATGTTGAAAGAGGACAAAGATAAAAATATTGTAATGTACTGTACGGGTGGTATTCGATGTGAAAAAGCCAGTGCTTTTATGAAGCACAAGGGCTTTGAAAATGTTTACCACATTGAGGGCGGCATTATTGAATATACACGCAAAGCAAAAGAGCAGAATCTCCCGATTGAATTTATTGGCAAAAATTTTGTCTTTGATGAACGTATGGGAGAACGTATCACGGATGATATTCTTTCGACATGTCCTCAATGTGGTGAAGCTTGCGACAGACATACAAACTGTAAAAATAAAGCTTGTCATCGCTTGTTTATTCAGTGTTCAAACTGTGCAGAGCGCTTTGAGGGCTGTTGTTCACAAAGCTGTGCGGAAGAACTCCACCTGCCAGATGAAAAGATAAAGGTGCTGATAAGAGAACGTGCAGCCGACCCAACTTTTTTTACTAAAAGAAGGGGCTAAAAGCAAAGAGTTATATAGGCAGCAAGAAACTGATTTTAGGTAAAACAGCAAAACAAAAACGCTTAACCACATTTTAATGGCTTAGGCGTTTTTTCTTACTGCAAAATATTGGGACTATTCTTTTCACCAAGGACCACTCTGAACAGTGCTCCCAATATTACCAGAGGTATTGGTCCACATAAAGCTTCTTCAAGGAGCTCACTTGTAGTCTTTCAAAACCCATTCATTAATCGCATGGGCCACACCAGACTCGGCGTTAGACTTAGTGACATATTTGGCGATTTTTTTCAGTTCCTCCTTACCATTCTCCATAACAACAGGATTTCCCACAGCTTCAAGCATAGAACGGTCGTTTTCTTGATCTCCAATAGCCATGAGCTCATCAACATCTAGGAAAAGCTTCTTGGCTAAATGCAAGACGGCATTCCCCTTGCTCGCCTTTTTATTCATAAATTCTAAATAGAAAGGTGTTGACTTCACCATGTTATAACGTTCAAAAAACTCAAAAGGCAAGTAAGCAATGGCATTATCTAAAATATCAGGTTCATCAATCATCATCACCTTAGCAATTTCAAGCGCAGCAATCTCTTCGGGTTGACGGAAGTAAAGAGGCATGTTGACTAATGATGCTTCGTGCACAGTGTATTTTCCGATATCACGATTACTTGTATAAATCCCTTTTTTCGTAATAGCATGCATATGGACACCAATCTTGCGTGCCGCGGCATCGATATCCAAGACGTCCTCAGCTTCCAAAGTTTCCATGATAAATTCTTCCCCCGTTGCACGCTGGACTAGGGCACCATTATAGGTAATGACATAGTCACTGTAGTCTGTCAATTCAAGTTCTTCAAGAATATTCTGAACACCCATGAGTGGACGGCCTGTGGTGATAACAACTTTTACTCCAGCGGCCTTTGCATCAGCAATCGCTTGCTTAACTTCAGGTGTAATTTTACGGTCAGGGTCCAACAAAGTACCGTCGATGTCAATAGCAATAAGTTTAATCATTTGTTTTTTCTCTTTTCTAATTTGATTTAAAGATTTGTACGGATCAATTGGTTAAATTCAGGATTTTTCAGCATGACTTTCGGAAAATAAAAGCGACTGTTTCCGTGAATTGTACCAGCAAGACTAGCAACGATAGGTGATACTTCGGAAAGTTCAGTCAAGCTGCCATCTTTCTGTAATATTTCAATTTGAGTGCGTGGTTTGTTAGAATTTGGACGATAGAAGTCATAAGGCAAGTCAAAGTTGTTATGTGTACCTGTAAAATAATGTGGATCAAATCCTTCTTTTTCAACAAGTTCTCGCAGCTGATCCAAAAGAGGAGCCTCTGAGCTAAAGAGATCAAGTTGTTGTTCTTGATCTTGGGTAAATTCCATTGATTTGAGCAAATGGCGATTGATGTACATGCTGGCAAGCTGAGACAAGGTATCGTCTGCGTTAGACATCCAAGATTGGAAATAAGTATTCATTACCCCATCATCTAGAGAAAGATAGTGATGTAAGCTCTGTCTATTTTCAAAGAAAGGTACCAGTCCTGGACTTGTTTGAGCAAAATATTCTTGATCTAACTGGTATAAAACCTTTGCTCTTTGAAGCAAGTTCTGCAAGATAACCTCCATTGAACGACTGGCAGGGTGAAAATAAACTTGCATATACATTTGGTAACGACTGACGATATAGTCTTCAACGGCATGCATACCAGAAACTCTAAAAACTATTCCATCCTCATGAGGAGCAATAACACGCAAGATTCTTGTCAGATCAAACTGTCCATAAACTGCGCCAGTATAATAAGCATCCCTTAAAAGATAATCCATTCGGTCAGCATCAATTTGACTAGAGATAAGTTGGACAACCTGAGGGTTTGGATAGTCATGTGAAATAACAGAAGCAACTTGTTCAGGAAAGTCGGGCCCTACCTTGCGTAATACAGCGTTAATTTCAGTAGAGGGTGCGGTAATAATTTCCCGGGTCATCGCTTCATGATCTGTAGCAAAAAGACTTTCAAAAGTATGCGAATAAGCGCCGTGCCCTACATCATGTAATAAAGCAGCACATTGGGTAACGAGATTTTCCTCAGGATTCCACGTTTCTGGGTAGCTCTTTGTGAACCAGTCTGTTATAGTTTTTGCAATGTGATAAACACCCATGCAGTGAGAAAAACGACTGTGTTCAGCACCGTGAAAAGTATATGAAGATGTTCCAAGTTGTTTGATACGGCGCAGACGTTGGAATTCCGCAGTGTTGATTAAGTCATATATAATTTGGTTTTCTACGTGAATATAGTCATGGACAGGATCACGAAAGACTTTTTCGAGATGAGCCATAAAAACCTCCTTTGCATTTGTAAGTAAAGTTTTTTGTGGAAGCCATTGATTTTAAAGCAATTTTTTCAAACAAGAGTTACCAAAAGCAGTCAATATCTGGGTGAAAACTCTTGCATTACTATAATTTAATTATAACGGAATTTACTGCAAATTGCTATTTTACTAATAATGCAAGTTATAGTAAAATAACATTTATGGAAATTATTATTCGGAATCGCATTATTATTGATGGACAAGAAGAATTTATTCGTGAAACTTTTGATGGAGAAGTTAAAAAATTAGGAAGTAAAATTGCATTGTATTATAAAAATGCTGAAGAAGAAAAAGTGCTAATAAAATTTGATGAAAAAGAGTTAAGTATGACACGCTATGCTGAAAAGCCGGTAGTCATGCGTTTTCATAAAGAAATGTCCACACACACAATCTATGAGGGGTTAGGGCGCTTAGAAATTGTGACAGATGGCTTTCATATGGATGAGGGATTAAACCATGTGAAGTTGAAATATCGCCTAAGTCAGAATGATATTCCCATCGGGGAGTACCGCATGAGAATTGATTGGAAAAGGAGTTGATATGAAAAAAATACTTCTCCCTAAGGAACTTTATGAGCAGTTAGATTTAGCAAGAGAAAAAGAAATTGAAGTTGTTAAAAACAATAAAAACAGCTTTACCATACGTGCAAAGACACCAAATAAAAAAGAAGATGCAGCCCGAGTCTTTCTGATACCAACGGCAATCAGTACGCTTCTCTTTTTTATTGTTAGTCAAGTGATGGGCCTAGATCAGATTTATCTTTCAGGTACTGAATCGATTTCTACGGGAGTTTTAGTTATTGCTAATGCTGTTGCCTTGACATCTTTTATTACTGCATTTATTAAGAAGCGTAAAGAGCTTTATCATATAATGCGTCCACGAGTGTACTGGCGAACTTTTCTTTCCGTTATTCTTTCAGTCTTTATTATTGTAACATTAGCATTAATTGCTCTATTTTGGTTTTTAAATCAGCTGTTCTATGGCTTAAGTTTTGATGTGTTGACATCAGTCTTGATCTTTGCTATTTTTTCAGCGATTTTGAATTACCTGCTTATCTTTGTTGTGGACACGTTTTCTATACAAATGATGATTAATATGCTTATCATGGTATCTGTTGGTGGGCTGGTAGCAAGTATGGCAGCTAATAACAACCAGTATTGGTGGCGAAAAAACTTTAGCTTATTAGGGACCAGTGAGTCAAACACGAGCTTGCAATTTAATATGACTTTGGTGGTATCGGCTGCTTTGATGATTGCCTTGTTTGATTATATTTTTGTATTAATTCGTGAGAAGTTAGGAAAGCGGATACGCTTTATGGTTCTCCAAATTTTACTGACTTTGTGTGCGATATCTATTGCGTTGGTTGGCTTAATTCCGAACAACGGTACAGGATTGGCGCATATTATGCACGATGTCGCTGCACAATTAATTGTCTTCTTTATGAGCTTATCTATCCTCGGTATACGTTGGTTTTTGCCGGATTTGGATAAAAATATGTACCGTATTTCTTATGGTCTCGCTTCCTTGATTGCCCTTGGCTATTTCTTATGGCATCCCTTACATTATCTTAATCTCACAGCCTTTGAAATTCTTTCCTTTAGTTTATCATTTGCTTGGATCATGCTTTTAATAAATAATCTTGTAAGAATACTGTTCAATACTCGGGTAATCTATCTTGTTGATATTGCGAAAGAGAAAGACGTTTAACAGGAATGAAATAAAATGTTTTATTTGTGCCCTTACAAAAGAGAAAAAGTTATTTTTATATAAAGTGAATAGAGGAGAATATGAAAAAAGTAAAAGTGTTTTACAATCAAGCTTCTGGAAATAATGATGAAGAAGAAGTTTTAAATACAATCAGGCAGTTTTTTGCTAAAAAGGAAAATCAAGATTTTCAGTTGGAGTTTGTGAATCCAGAAAGTCCAGAAGAGGCTGTTCGTTTAGCCAAAAAAGCAGGGCAAGAAAAGACAGATTTGATAATAGCTCTGGGAGGTGATGGCACGATTAACAAAATTTGTGGTGGAGTGTTTGAAGCTGGCGGAGATTCAATTTTAGGAATTATACCAAACGGGACAGTGAACAATCTTTCCAAATCCCTTCGTATCCCTCAAAACATAGAAGCTGCACTTGGAAATCTAAAACATGGTAGGAGGCAAAAATTTGATATAGCCAAGGTGAATGATGAGTACATGATTTCAAGCTTAACCTTGGGTATTTTGGCAGACATAGCTCAGAATGTGAGCAGCACTGAAAAGAAAAAGTTTGGACCTTTTGCCTATCTGAAGGATGCCTACAAAGTTATTCGTCATAATAAAAGTTATCATATCGAACTCAAATATAATGGTAAAACAAAAGCTTTAAAAACAAAATTATTGCTCATCACGATGACGGATACCATCGGTGGAAGGCAAGCACTTTCGCTGGATGCTAAGGTGGACGATGGCCTTATCCGAGTTTATTCCTTGAAGGAAATTCATCTTTTCAAAATTTTATTCCACTTAAATAAGCTACGTAAGGGCAAAGTGGAGGATTTTATGGACATTACTTATTTTGATACCGATCATTTAGAAATAGGTATACAGTCAAATAAAACGAAAGATGTTCCTTATTCAAGAATTGACGGAGATAAGAGTTCTCCGCTTCCACTGGATATTAAAGTTTATCGCAAAGGTCTGACTACTATTGTGCCTAAATAAAACGTGTTTATAGCTTTAAATTATGGACTATTTTTTTATCAACTGAAAGTAGTTTTGAAACATGTAACAGATTTTGTCCTCTCTTTGAATTTGGCAAAATACAGAGATAAAATTACCTTTGTCGTACCTCTTGAAATTAAGAGGTATTTCTGTTATACTTATGTAGTTGTCTTTGTGGTCTCCCATAAAGTACAACCGCACGAGGTATCGTTCAAGTAGCATAAGCTCACGGTCCAAGGCGAGTCTTACAGCCGTTTAACGGCAGAAAATCTAACAAGGAGGAATCACAATGTCAAACTACGCAATCATCAAAACTGGTGGTAAACAAGTTAAAGTTGAAGAAGGACAAGTCATCTACGTTGAAAAACTTAACGTTGAAGCAGGTCAGACTGTAACTTTTGATGAAGTTGTTCTTGTCGGCGGTGCTACTACTAAAGTTGGTGCTCCACTCGTTTCAGGTGCGACAGTTGTCGGTGAAGTTGAAAAACATGGTAAACAAAAGAAAGTTGTTACTTTCCAATACAAACCTAAAAAGCACTCACACCGTAAACAAGGTCACCGTCAACCTTATACTAAGGTTGTCATCAAATCAATCAACGCTTAAGGCATGATTGAAGCAGTTATCAGGACAAAGCGGGATAAAATAGTTTCCTATGAAATCTCGGGGCACGCTGAATCAGGTGAATATGGCCATGATGTGGTCTGTGCAGCTGTCAGTGTCTTGTCAATTACAACAGCAAACAATCTCTATGAAATGGCAAAGATTAAACCCATTGCCAATATGGAAGATGGTTATCTTTATGTTGAAATACCTTTGAGTACTCCTGAAAGACAAGGCGAGTTGGCTCAGACACTGCTCCAAGCATTTGAAAATGCTATGCGAGAAGTATCTAAAAATTATAGCCAATATATTACACTTAAAATTGAAAATGGAGGGCAATATAATGCTTGAACTTAATCTGCAACTCTTCGCCCACAAAAAAGGTGGGGGTTCTACTTCCAATGGTCGTGACTCACAAGCTAAACGTCTTGGTGCTAAAGCATCTGACGGTGAACTTGTAAGCGGCGGTTCAATCCTTTTCCGCCAACGTGGTACACATATCCATCCAGGTGCTAACGTTGGTCGTGGTGGCGATGATACTCTCTTCGCTAAAATCGAAGGACACGTTAAATTTGAAATGAAACGTGGTAAAAAACACGTTTCAGTTTACCCAGCAGTAGCTAAATAATGGTAAACGAGTCTCTCTTCGGAGAGGCTTTTTTTGTAAATATAAAAGAAAAGACAATGAGGGAAGGCCTTTCTTAATGGGCAGATTCATGTCTTTTCTTTACATAAACACTTGTGTTTCACGGATTAATTTTTGTGCTTCCTTAAAGTCTAGGACATCATCAAAGCCATATTTTGAAAGAAAATAAACCTTATCGCAATATCTTTCAACTTCTTCTAAGATGTGTGAAGTAAGCAAGATAATTTTTGTTTCAGAAAGCTCTTTTAAGATTTGAAATGCTTTGGCACGCATTGCATTGTCAAGTCCATTCATCAGTTCATCGACGATGATAACATCTGCTTCAAGACTGACCGTATAAATAAAGGCCAGTATTTCTTTCATACCTAGAGAATATTTTTTTATCGGCTTTTCAAAGAAACGTGAAGCGGAAAACAAGGGCATATATTTTTGGGCATGTTCCCACTCCTTTCCTCTCAAAACTTTAATATAGTCCGCTGCTTTGAGATTGCTATCAAAAATATCAAGTGTCGCCACATAGGAAACTCTTCCTTGATGCCAACCATCAGAGATAAGAATCTCTCCCTCAAAGTTCATCTCATCATTGATTGCAGTAAAAAGGGTAGACTTTCCTGTTCCATTTCGACCGATGATGCCATAAAGACCAGGTCTATCAAGGGTTAAGCAAACGTTACTGAGTGTGTGAGTTGTCAAGTTGTTTATTGCAAGTTTCATAATATATTATGCCTTTCTATAAATATACTTTGTAAAAAGGAAGTGGCTTGTGCTGTAGAAAATAATGGTACAAGAGAGAAGAACAAGAGCACCAATCCCAAGTGAATTCCTACCAAAGAGAAAGTCTCCAGAAGTTGGCCACGAATTTTCACCATTTGAAAACTGAAGGACGGTGTTGATATCTAAGTAGGTCAAAGGAATCCATTTGATGATTGTCTTCATCACTTCATGCGTATGGATAACAGAATAAGTGACTAGCAGTAAAGCGATAATCGCTGAAGGAATGTAAGCTTTTCTGATAAACTGTGAGAGGAGCTGTCCTAAACTTGTAATAAAGAGGATGGCCAGAAGTAGATAGAGCAGGCGCCAGAGCAACTCCTCGCCCTGAAATAAATCATAAGTTGCCCCAACGACAAAGTCAGGAAAGTTCCAAGAGCCCATGCCAAACTGGAGTCCAGCGAAGAGCGCAAAAACCAGCAAGGCAAAAAGAATAAGCAGGAGCACAAAACCAGCAGGGATAAACAGATGCTGGAAATGTAGCACTTTTTTATCCTTTTTCATCAGGTGGTAATAACGCAAACCATTAGGCATTTCCATCGCTAAGGTGTCCCCACAGATGAAAGTCAGCAGGATTAAACCATAAAGTCCTCCTAAGCCAATCAAAATATATTGGGCAGCGCCTAGGCCTGAGGGATTGAGTCCTGGAGCTTGGGTAAAGTCTTGCCCACTGTTTAGAACTTGGTGATACCACTTTGACATTGATTTGATATGCTCATGTCCTCCAACAAGAGAAGACTCTTCGCCTTTCTTTTCAGCTTCCTCCAATTTTTTTAGCGTCTTTTCGTTGTGAAGGTTCTCTAAACGCCAGAACTCCTTGTAATTGTTTTTTTCCAATGCATGGAGCTTTTCTTTATTTAATTTTAAATCTTCTTGCAATTCGACTAAAATTTCTTGGACATTTTCTGGAGGATTTTCAGATTCAATAAGAATTTCGGTCTCTTTAATATTTTTTTCATTAAAATGGATGTTTTCTTGCGTGATAACTTTTTGATTTATGTTAGTAGGAAGATTGGTTCCCACGGTTTCAAAGGCAATGAACTGGAGAATTAAGCCGATCAACAATAAGGAGAGAAGTACTTTGTTTTTATTGTTACTTAAAAATTTTTTTAGTATAAACATATTTTTTTCCTCATGAAAAGAGCGAAGGGAAAACAGTATATGTTTCCCTTTCGTCATTGTGTACTTCACTTAGTAAGTGTCGTAAATATAGGTTCGATAATAGAGTTTGCTCTTTTTATCATAAGAAAAATAAATCTCACGAAGTTTGTAACCCCGTATAACCCTCAATTCACGGTAAAAGGTCCGAACAAGTATACCTTGTGGTGTGTATACTCTTTGATGCACGACAGTAGCCACCCAGACTCTGGGTGCTGGTTTCTGAACGTCATTGGCCTGCGCTAAGCCAGATCCCGAAAAAAGTGCAAGAGCAGTGAGCGCAGTAATGATGAATTTTTTAAGATTTTTGCTTGGCATATGTTTTCCTACTTTCTATATAAATTATTGCGATACTATGTTTCAGTTCCTCCTTTCAATACATAATATCTTTTTTTGCCTTACACTGTATTAGACGTCAATACATTTTACTTTTCACTAAAAATATATTTTGTAGAATAGAAAACAAAAATTTCTTATTCTTCTAAAAAGGGGTGTTTTTTTCCCTTTCTCAAAGTTAAGCGCTTTATTTATGCTATATTTACTCTATAGTGGATACAGAAAGTGGAGGAAAAACAATGATTATAGGTGTTGTCAAAGACCTGAAACAAGGAGAAGAAAGAGTGGGCATGACACCAGAAAATGTAAAAATTCTGGTAGAGGCCGGTCATCAACTTTTTGTAGAAAATAAAGCTGGTGCAGGAGCTGGTTTTTCAAATGAGCAGTATATTGAAGCTGGTGCTGAGATTGTTGACCGTGCCAAGGCTTGGGAAGCAGAACTTCTTGTCCGGGTAAAAGAACCCCTGGAAGAAGAATACCAATACCTTAAACAAGGTCAAATCATTTGGGGCTTCTTGCATTTGCCAGCCAACAAAGCCTGCGTAGAGAAGATGATGGAAATGAATATTACGGCTTTTTCCGCTGAAAATATTGCGGCTGATGGCATTTTTCCTCTTTTGAAACCTTTAAGTGCTATTGCAGGGAGACGCGCAGTTAATCTTGGACAGTATTACTTGGAGAAACAGCATGGAGGGCAAGGGATTCTGCTTCCAGGTATTCCTGACAGCGGGATTGAAGCAGGACATGTTGTGATATTTGGTGGTGGAACGGCTGCCGAGAATGCAGCAGACATCGCCTTGAGTATTGGCTGTTCAGTTGTTATATTGGAGCTGAATGATAAGCGTATACAGGAGCTTGAAGCACGTTATTTAGGAAAAAACATTCAGATTATTAAGTCAACAACGGAAGCTTTGGAAGAACATATCAAAGAAGCAGATGTATTTATTTCAACAATTTTGATACCTGGTGCTAAACCGCCTAAACTTGTGAAGGAATATATGGTTAAGTTGATGAAACCTGGTTCAGTTATTGTGGATATTGCTATTGACCAGGGTGGAACAGTTGAAACGATTGAACATGCAACCAGTCATGCAAACCCCGTATTTGTAAAACATGATGTTATCCATTATGCAGTGCCTAACATGCCAGGAGCGACACCTAGAACATCAACTTTAGTGATGTCTAAAGGTAATATAGAATACTTGAAGCTCATTGCAGATAAAGGTTTAGATGAAGCGTTGGCCGCAAGCCTTCCTCTTACCTCTGGCATGAGTGTCTATAAAGGACAGATAGTTTCTCTTGCTTTAGCGGAATCTATCGACCTGCCCCATGTAGAGAAAAAATAAGCTAAAAATCATTGAGATATTTGTCTCAGTGATTTTTTATTTGCAGGTGTGAACACGTATAAGCTCTGAAATATGATATAATGAGACAAAGATTATAAATAAAAGAACAGGAAGGTATTTGTTTGGCTAAACATTCCGTAGAGTTTAAGTTGGAAAACCCCGAAGATGCAGTTTTGCTTTTTGGCTCACAGGATAAAAATGCACAGTTGATAGAATCTCAACTTGCTGTTGATATCAACTACAGGGGAGAAAGGGTGCAGATTTTTGCGGATAACGAGAATGCTCCTGAGCAAGCACGTAAGGTTCTGCAAGCGCTCCTGGTCTTAATTTCACGGGGATTACCTGTACACAGTTCAGATGCAATGATTGCAATCAAGATGGTGTTGGAAGATAATATTGAAAATTTCATCACACTTTATGAAATTGAATTGACGAAAGATGCTGTGGGGACACCAATCCGCTTAAAAAATGTGGGCCAAAAACTTTATGTAGACAGCGTAAAGCATCACGATGTCGTGTTTGGCATAGGACCTGCAGGGACAGGCAAAACTTTCTTAGCTGTTGTTATGGCTGTTCAAGCATTGCGTAATGGACAAGTGAAGCGGATTATCTTGACACGTCCGGCTGTTGAAGCTGGTGAAAATCTCGGCTTCTTGCCAGGCGATCTACAAGAAAAAGTAGATCCTTATCTGCGTCCTGTTTATGATGCTTTATTCCAGATTTTAGGAAAAAATGCAACCGAACGGATGATGGAGCGTGGAATTATCGAAATTGCACCTCTAGCTTACATGCGTGGACGTACTTTAGACGATGCCTTTGTTATCTTGGATGAGGCCCAGAATACAACAACGATGCAGATGAAGATGTTCCTCACGCGCTTGGGGTTCAACTCAAAAATGATTGTCAATGGGGACATCTCACAGATTGATTTGGCTTCTAAAGTAAAATCTGGCTTGATTGATGCGCAGGAAAAACTTTCTGGTTTAAACAGTATTGATTTTGTCTATTTTACAGTTAAAGATGTCGTTCGTCATCCTGTCGTGGCTCAAATTATCAATGCTTATGAGAAAAAAGGAGACAAACATGTCTGAAGGCTATGTTCTTGACTTGCGCAAAATATTAGGTCCCCGACCACTTGTGATTGCTTGTGCGAGTCTCATTATTTATAATGATGAAGGGATATTGCTCCAAAAGCGTAAAGATACAGGCTGTTGGTCTTATCATGGTGGTTCGATTGAGCCGGGAGAAACGGCAGAAGAAGCTGCAAGACGTGAACTGTTCGAAGAAATAGGACTGACTGTGAGTGATATGGAATTATTTACAGTATGTTCTGGAGAAGAGCAGCATTTCTGCTATCCCAACGGTGATGAAGTGCATATCGTTGATGTTGTTTACACAAGTAATGAATTTTCAGGAGCAATTCTTCTTGAAGCCAGTGAAGTCACAGATGCACGCTGGTTTCCTTTTGAGCAGTTGCCCAAAGATGTTATGCCTTCTACTCAAGCAGCTCTTTTAAATTTTGCAAAAAAGATGATGGAACAAAAGCATATAAAGTAATAATAAATAATAGGGAAGATAATGTATATCGAATTAGTTGATGAAACGGAACAAGTTTCAGAAGAGATTATCGAACAAACAGAAAAGCTATTAAAATTTGCGGCAGACTATATTAAGCTCGCGGAATCTAAGGAAATGGCTGTAACTTTTGTTGATAATTCACGTTCACAAGAAATTAATCTGAAATATAGAGAAAAAGATGCACCAACGGATGTCATTTCTCTCGAATATAAGCCGGATGAAGAAGAATTTTTCTTTGACGAGGATATGGAAATTCCAGAAGAATTGATGACAGAGTTGGATCCCTTTATCGGTGAGCTCTTCATTTCAATCGATAAGGCAGCAGAGCAAGCAAAAGAGTATGGGCATTCTCTTAAGCGTGAATACGGTTGGTTAGTGGTCCACGGCTTCTTACATATTAATGGTTACGACCATTATACTCCAGAAGAAGAAGCGGAAATGTTCGGACTTCAGGAGGAGATTTTGACTGCTTATGGACTTAAAAGATAAAGAAAAAGACGTAAAAATTTTTAATAAGGAAGATTTTGCTGACGGGGAAATTCCTGTGAGCTCGGAGCGCAAACGTTGGAAAAATACCAATATCGTCTCCAGTATGGAGTTTGCAATTACTGGAATTTGGACGGCTTTCAAAGAAGAAAGAAACATGCGTAAGCATGCTCTTTCTGCAGTATTGGCTTTGATTTCAGGTATTGTTTTTCAAATTAGAGAGTTTGAGTGGCTTTTCCTTTTCCTGGCTGTTTTTTTGGTTTTTACTGCAGAATTGTTGAACTCGGCTATAGAAAATGTTGTTGATTTAGCTGCAGACTACCAATTTCATTTGCGGGCCAAGAGAGCTAAGGATATGGCTGCTGGAGCTGTTTTAGTAATCTCTGGTTTTGCTTTGCTTGTAGCTTCCTTTATCTTTCTACCTAAAATTTGGAATATCTTTTTCTAAGAGTTAGCGACAAAGTGAGAAACTTCTTACGTCTTGGGCACCGGCTTCTTTCAGAACGGTTATAGCATGCTGTAGAGTACGTCCTGTAGTGTAGACATCATCAATAAGTAAAACTTTGTTAGGAACCTTTACTTTTGCTTTGAGAGTGAAGGTGTTTTTATTTTGCAGTCTTTTATTCCTGCTAAGGGTGTGCTGCGAAAGACCCTCTTCTTTTTCCAAAAGGGGCATGAAGTGAAGATGATCAATAAAGCCTACGACTTGATTAAAACCTCTTTCTTGCAAGCGTTTTTCACTTATAGGAACAGGGACAATGGTATAATCTTTTTCTTTCTTAAAGTAGTGACTAAAGGCTTTACGTAAACGATAATCTCCCATAAATTTATAACGACTAAAATAATCTTCCATGGCTTCGTTGTAAGTGAAGATTGCTTGGTGTTTGATGATTATCCCTTCCTCGTCTTCCCAGAAGCGGCAATCTGAACAGATACCATTTACTCCAGTTTTGAAACATCGGCTGCAGTGAGGTGGTTTTATGAAGTGGAATTTTGAATAACAAGAGGAACAGAGTCGAGGAGATTGAGGAAGGAGAAGGAAGAGCTGATAAAAGGAAAGCGAAGGAGAGAAATCAGATTGACAGAGTAAGCACTTCATCAGAAACCACCTGCTTGGTTCATTGCTCTAATATTTTTATAGGCTTCTAGCATGGAGTTGGTTTTGCCCAGATGGAAGAAATAAACCTTCCCATCAGGTCTTTGAGGGCTACGTCCAACACGTCCTGCGATTTGGATTAAACTTGACCGGGTAAAGTTATGATGATGGCTGTGATAGACGAAAACATCAACTTTAGGGAAAGTAACACCGCGCTCCAATATTGTTGTTGACACAAGGATGGAGATTTCCTTCTGTCTGAATTTTTCTACATTTTCTAGTCGCTGAGTACTTGTTGAGGCAACAAAAGAAATCGTTTCTTTAGGAAATTTTTCTACTAAATCTTGAGTCAGTGCTTTACCTTGTCTTATTTCAGGAACAAAAATAAGTAAGGGAAAACCTGTAGTTCTTTGTTTTTTAATCATTTGGTAAAATTTGCTCTGCCAGAAGAATTGTGGGAGAACAAGTGGGGAACCGTGAAAACGCCGCGGCAATTGTAATTTTTTGATGTGCCCTAATTTTACTTGTCTCTCTAAATCATGTGTAGTTGTTGCAGTTAGATAAATCAAGGTTGAAGAAGGTTTTCGCGCTTGGTTGAGCGCGAAAGAAAGAATGTCATTATCAGGGAAGGGGAAAGCATCAACCTCATCAAGAATGAGTAAGTCAAAGGAATGACGAAAACGTAAGAGTTGATGCGTTGTAGCAATGACTAGGGGAGAGCGACGGTAGGCTTCTCCTTCCCCGTGTAAAAGTGAGATGGGGCAGGAAAAGTCTTTCTTTAAACGCCGGTAAAGTTCCAGACATACATCAATCCGAGGGCTTGTCAAACCGACAGCTTCCCCTCTTTTTAGTGTTTCGTTAATGACTTGATAAATCATCTCTGTTTTTCCAGCGCCAGTTACCGCTTGGACGAGTATCGTTTCATGCTTTTGGTTCAAGTGGACCAGCTGTTCGGATATAGACTGCTGAGAGGGAGTCAAGTCCCCTTCCCAGCTGAGATAAGAGACTGCTGGGAAGCGCTCCGGAGGAAGATGGTAGAGTTTTTCATCGGAGCGAACACGTCCCATCTGAATACAGTAGGGACAATAGTAAGCCCCAATCGGTAACTGTACTTCTTTCTTCTCACTGGTTTTTCCACAGCGGCTGCATCTGACTTTAGTTTTTGAAATTTCTTTCATCCCCTCTAAAAGAATAGCCTGAATAGGTACTGCGCTTAATTCTTTTTTGAGGAGCAATCTCCCGTATAATTCGTTCATATTCTTCTTGGACGAAAAAAGTCGCATGTTTTCACTAATTTTGATAAAATTTATTTATGACGATTACTATAAAAAAGGATTTTTGTGCAGAAGAAGAAATCAAAAAGTCGCGCTTCATTTGCCATTTGAAGCGCGTTTATACTGAAGAAGAAGCGCGTGACTTTATTGCGAAGATAAAAAAAGAACATTATAAGGCGACACACAATTGTTCGGCTTTTGCTTTGGGTGATCGACAGGAAATTCAGCGCTCAAGTGATGATGGTGAACCTTCGGGAACAGCTGGGGTTCCCATGTTAGAAATTTTGAAAAAAAGACAAATTACGAATGTCTGCGCTGTAGTTACCCGATACTTTGGCGGAATTAAACTTGGTGCGGGCGGCTTAATACGTGCTTATGCTGGCAGTGTGGGACATGCTTTGGATCAAGTGGGCTTGGTGCAATTTGTCACTCAGGAAGAGCTCATACTGAAATTGGATTACAGTAATTTTGACAGCTTGCAGCGTTTCTTAAGTAAACAAGGTTTAGAAATCTCTGAAAGTGAATTCTTATCAGATGTGACCGTTAAACTTTTTGTGGATTTGGATGAAACAGAGCGAGTACTGGAAGATTTAATCGAGCAGTTTAGCGGAAAAATTTCTGTAACAAAAGGGGAAAAACAACTTGTAGAAGTGGACATTTAGAAAAGGGATTTATGAAAATTTTTAGAAGCTCGTTTATTGTTAGTATTATTGCGTTGGTTGCTGCCTATATTTATGCAGGCTGGGACGGTCTTATGATTACAGCCATTCTTGCAGTATTGGAAATTTCACTTTCAATGGATAACGCCATAGTCAATGCAAGAATTTTAGAACGGATGAGCCTTGCCTGGCGTAAAATATTTCTAACGGTGGGAATTTTAATTGCTGTAGTGGGGATGCGTTTGATTTTTCCGCTTTTGATTGTGGGGGTATCGGCTCACTTGGATCCGGTGAGTGCGATGCGCTTAGCTTTGGAAAAAGGGGATTCATCGATTCCAGGGACATATGGTTATATATTGCATCATGCTCATCCCACTATTGCCGCTTTTGGCGGAATGTTTTTGTTGATGCTAGCCTTGGGATTTTTCTTTGACAAAAGAGCACATACGTGGTTGAAATTGCCTGAAAAACTCTTACAACAAATTGGACATTTTCCGGCAGCCAATGCTATTATTTCTCTGATTATTCTCCTTTTAACAGCAGAATTTGTTGCTGCTGATGCACATGCGATTCTTTTTTCAGGGATTTTAGGTATTGTGACTTTTATGCTGGTTAATGGCTTTGGAGAGATGATGACAGAGCACTTGCCAAAGCATGCAACAGGAGAAGCGACGTATGCAGTTGGTCGTGCAGCCTTCTCGCTTTTCATGTACTTGGAAGTTATTGATGCTTCTTTTAGTTTTGATGGTGTGATTGGTGCTTTTGCAATCACTTCTGATCCAATTATTATTTTGCTGGGTTTGGGTGTCATAGGGGCAATGTTTGTCCGCTCTCTTACACTTTATTTGGTTGAAAAAGGAACACTTAATGAGTTAGTATATTTAGAACACGGGGCACATTGGGCAATATTGACCTTGGCTATTCTTATTTTAGCAAGTATTCGTTGGGAAATAGGTGAAGCGGTAACTGGATTACTTGGCGGTTTGATTATTGTGCTTTCCTTTATCTCAAGTGTCCTTTATAATCGTACACATTAAGCAAATTTTTGGAAAAAGCCTGTTATTAGTAGTGCGGTTATTTACTTCAGAAGCTCCTGCTTGGTCAGGAGTTTTTGACTTTTTTAAGTACGATGTGTAGATGAGAGCAATTAAAGATTGATAGAGGTTATTTTTGAAGCTGTTCACGTTATAGTCAATTCGCGGCAGATTTGAGTTGCATATGGCCATGCTGGATTGGGTTACGTTCTCTTATCGTGGCATTTGTCAATTATCAGTCAAGCAAGTTAAAAGTCAATAGCTAATACAATTCTTCGCCAAACCAGCACATCAGAATGATTGTTTATTTTTTCACCAGCAACACAGTGCATCATATTTTGCTATAATAAAAAAAGATGAATTTAGAAGAAAAACTCAAAGAATTTTTCGGTTACGAAAGTTTCCGCCAAGGGCAAAAGCAAATTATAGAACAAGTCTTACAAGGGACAGATACACTCGGTATCTTACCAACGGGGGCTGGAAAGTCGATTTGTTATCAGCTTCCAGCACTTTTACAAGAGGGGATAACTTTGGTCGTTTCCCCTTTGATTTCTCTCATGAAAGATCAAGTAGACCAGCTCAATATCGCCAATATCCCTGCTACTTTTATCAACTCAACTGTGGATGAGATGGAGGTACACTTTCGGATGCAACAGGTTGAAAGCGGCCAAGTTAAGATTTTATTTGTTGCACCGGAGCGTTTTGAACTGGAGTCTTTTAATTCCTTTTTACAGCACTTGCCCATTGATTTAGTAGCTATCGATGAAGCACATTGTATTTCCCAGTGGGGGCATGACTTTAGGCCCTCTTATGTTACTTTTGCTGAGCGTTTATCTGATTTGCCAACTTCACCGACGATATTGGCTCTGACAGCTACAGCGACTCCTCGTGTTTCACAGGATATTCAAGAACTTTTGCATATATCAGCAGAAAGTACTGTAAAAACTGGATTTTTACGAGAAAATCTTCGCTTTGAAGTAGTGAAAGGCAAGGATAAACGGGATTTTTTGAAGTCCTATTTAAAGGAGCATCAAGATGAATCAGGCATTATTTATGCCAACACACGCAAGGAGGTGGAAGAAGTTACGGAATGGCTCAACCGTAACCATTTTCCAGCAAAACGTTATCACGCAGGGCTATCTGAAAGGGAACGGCAGAAAAACCAAGAGGATTTTCTTTACGATGCTGTTCCGATTATGGTCGCAACAAATGCTTTCGGCATGGGAATCAATAAGAGTAATGTTCGCTTTGTGATTCATTATGGGATGCCTGCAACGATTGAAGCTTATTATCAGGAGGCTGGTCGTGCGGGGCGTGACGGTTTAGATTCGGATGCTGTTCTTTTGTTTTCACCTAATGATGTGCGTTTGCGCAACTTTCTCATCGAACAAGGTGAGGGAAGTGAGCAGCACAAGGAACAAGAGTACGAAAAGCTCAGACAGATGCAGGCTTATGCGAGTTCAGAAACTTGCTTGCAAGGCTATATTTTGCAGTATTTTGGTGATAAGGGTGAGGACTGTCACAAGTGCTCGAATTGTTTGGATGATCGTGAGCGTACGGATGTTACCTTGGAAACCCAAAAAGTGCTGTCCTGTGTAGTTCGCATGGAGCAGCGCTTTGGGAAGACAGCAGTAGCACAAGTATTGGTTGGTTCTAAAAATAAAAATTTAGCCCGCTGGAACTTTGAAAAACTCTCTACTTTTGGCATTATGAAAGACTATTCTCAAAAAGCGATTGGAGAATTGATTGACTTTTTGACTGGGGAAGGCTATCTGGTAGTTTCTGCGGGGAAATATCCCTTACTCGGGGTTTCGAAGCGCGGTATAGACGTGCTGCAGGGTAGAGAAAGAGTTTGGCGCCGTGCAGCTTTGAGTCCAGAGAAAAAGACGACAGCATCAGAATTATCCTTTAATGCAGAACTGTTTGAAGACTTGCGTACACTACGTCTTGAGCTTGCCAAAGAAGAAGGCGTTCCACCTTTCATGATTTTTTCAGATGCTTCACTGAAAGATATGGCACGAATCATGCCTCAGGGAGAAGAAGAATTTTTAAAAGTCTCTGGTGTGGGACAAGTAAAACTGAAAAAATATGGTAAAGCTTTCTTAGAAACTGTGAAAGCCTACGAAAATAGATAAATTCTTAAAGAAAAAACGCTTAAGATGCGCAATGAAACGCATCTCTGAGCGTTTTTTCTTTGGATAAAATAAGTTTCTTTCTCTCTTATGTTCAGGTTATTTTTGCTCACTCTCTCCGTTTTTAGCTGTCTTCTGATTTGCTTTAGCAAGAGTTTTATAAAGACCTTCCTTTTATTTTCTCGTGTAAAGTGCCGTGAGCGACGGAGCAAGCATATCTAAGCGGTCATTTGTTATCGTTTCAACAGATAAATCAAAATTATTGACAAACCATTCTTGCCAAATGGCTGTAACACCAGAAGCCATAAAGTTCACATATCTTGAGATGAGTTTCTTATCGTACATAGACAGGACATTTTCAATCGCAACATGGAAATGATTGTAGTACACCGCTTGTAGCATTGAGATAAAATCAATTCCGCTATTTTTGAAGAGTAAGCCCTTGATGTATTTGCGGTTTGCATAGAAATATTTATCGACGCCTAGAGCATTGTCGTACAGGGTAGCTTTTATTGCAGAAGAGCTGTTCATGTTCACAAAGTCAAGTAAATGGGTGTTCTTTTCTTGAAGCTTTTGGCTGAACCCAAGCAGCAGTTCTTCAACCAAGACATCAAGTACATCCCTTATATTTCTAAAATACTTATAAAAGGTTACACGACTGATTTGGATCGAAGACGTGATTTCTACAATTGAAATAGATGTTATAGGTTTGGTTTCTAAAAGCTCTATTGTGTGATTGATAATGGCTTGTGCAGTTTCAGAAAGCACTGTTGTAGTCCTCCATTTTGTCTATTTATTTTTGACATTCAAAAAGGAATAATTTATTAAGGTTTACAAATGTAGTTCAAATGTAAATTGTCAAAGTCGCATAATAATTATACAATAATAATACGAAAATAATAAATGTATTAATAAGAATGCTTTGAAAAGAATAATATTAACAAAAGATTAAGAAAAAAGTTGGCAAAAGTAATGTGACCTGATCTGATCTGGAGTGCTTTTGGCACCAATTTTCATCTTCAATAGCGTATTATGCGTCTAAAATAGGGGAAGAATTATCAATGGAGCCTTTTTCTATCTTCTCTGCTGGCTAGCTTTGAACAATAGACAAACAAGAACTGACTTCCTTTTTCAATCTTAAGTTCTTGTTTGTCTGCTGCTCAAGGAGAAAGTCTTTATAAGAAAGAGGAAAAAGCTCTCATCTTTTGGAAAAAAGCAAGGTTATTAAGCTTATAAAGGAGAAAAATTTTGCAAGAAATTCAAACAAAAAACAGTATTTTCAATGGGACAAATCTCAAACTTTTTGCAGTTGTCTTGATGATTTTTGACCATATCTTTCAGATGTGGAATACTGCTGACGTACCACAGTTCTTCAATATGCTGGGACGACCTGTTTTTCCCATCTTCTTGTTTTTAATGGCCGAAAGCTTTTTCTATACGAGAAGCAAGAAAAAACTCATGACCCGACTCTTGATTGCCTCTCTCTTGATGGGGGCAGGAAATATTTTGCTCAACGTTTATTTGCTGCGCAATCCAGACATTACGCTTATTAATAATGCTTTTTCAACTTTCTTCATGACAACGGTTTACATGTATGCTTGGGATTTATTGAAAGCCAAGAAGATTTTAAAAGGCATTGTCATTACTTTGCTCCCTATTTTACCTGCCCTTTTACAAGTTTTGATATTAAATGAGAATACACCAACTTGGTTGATACAGCTGTTCCTACTCGTTCCTAACATTTTGATGGTTGAAGGCGGCTTTATGGTGGTTATTTTAGGGCTTTTATTCTATATTTTTAGAGAAAAACGTTGGATTCAAATCTTATGCCTCGTCTTACTTTCAATGGGGCTGTTTCTTTTAGAAACTAGGGGCATTCAGTGGATGATGGTGTTTGCAGCGATACCGATGGCACTGTACGATGGGAAAAAGGGTAAAGGGATGAAAAATTTCTTTTATATCTTTTATCCAGCACACATCTACATTTTCTACATTTTGGCTACCTTATTCGCTAAATAGATTTAAATACTTATGAAGAAATTTATGGAAGGAGGAAAGACGTGAAGTGGTTTTGTCAAGGTGTCATTTCTTATGCAGTTATCGTAGCTGTTAACCTAGGAATTAAAAAGCTGTTGCTGGCCTACGTACCATTTTTACAGCATTCAGATTCAGCAGAGTGGACGAGCTGGGGAATTTCAATGATTATTGGGATTCTTCTTTTGTCGTATTTAGCTAGAGAACATTACAGAAGTAAATGACAAAAAAGTAAAGTGACTAATGTCAAAGCTCAACTAAAAGGAACAATGGAAATCGGAGAAGAAGTGCGAATCAATGTTTTTAGTCAAGTCCAGAGAACCGTTGTTCGTTGAAAAAATAGATTAAATGAAGTCAATATATTATAAAACTGAGAGAGGTGTTTAGCTATATTTTAGCGCTGTTTCTTATTTTATTTTTTACAGCACCATTTAATTCAGCTGAATCTAGTGTTTTAAATAGCATAGGATTTGCATAGTTCTTTTCGTATCAGGCATTAAAAATCGTGAAAAAATGGAAATGCGTGATATAAAAGTGAACCTCGCAGAGAAAGTAATATGAATTTGTTCGAAGCGTTGATATGAAGACAGTAGATTAACAAGAGGAGAACTGGAAGAAAAGACCAAGAGGAGTTTTTACACTGGGGCAAGGTTTTTGAATTTTAAATTAAAGAACAAAGAGAAAGATGAGGAGATAAGTATGACTCACATTACATTAAAAAACACCAGTACAGGTGCTACGCGCATAGTTAAACAAGGTTTTTCATGGACCGTATTTTTCTTTGGCATTTGGGCATTGATGTTTAGGGGCGAGTGGAGAGTTATTGGTTATATGTTCCTTGGAGTTACGATAGTTAGTTTTATTAGTTTCATGTTGACGGGGCAAATGTGGGAAGTTTCTTTGCCTTCATTGGGAGGTTTAACCTTTATTTATGCTTTTTTTGCGAACAAACAGTTAAAATATAGCTTGCTGAACAAAGGTTGGGAGATTGTTTGAGTTTTAAATCTAGAGAGCTAGATATTTTAAGTTTCCATATCGTGGTCTCTTTTTAGCATTATGGTTAAAATTTGAAGAAAAGCGTGCTGGCTTTTCTTTATTTTATTTGAAAAACACTTGACAAATGTCAGCGTTTAATTTAATAAGAAGTTCCAAAGAGAACTTCTTTTTTGTTGAAGCTCCGATACCATTATTCTAGAAAAGGGGAATAATAAAAATGAGGTGCTGTAAAAATTCCTCCATCGACTATTTCTCATCAAACACTCATTTCATTTGACCTTTTTTTTTTTATACTATAGACTCAGAAAGTAAACGTAACATTAGAAATACAAATGTAATGAAAAATCTAAACCACAGGTTACGTCAAAGGAGGAGTTTATGACACCAGAAAAGAAAAACCAGCGGCGGCTGCGCAACCTCGCGCTCCTGTCCCTCTTATTGCTCTTAGTAGGCGGCACCTTCGCCTTCCAAGCCTTCAACCAGCGGGCCATCAATGACCGCATCCGAGAAAACATCCCCGGAGGCCGTGTCCACGACTACTACAACCGTGACACGGAAAACAAGGACGTCTTCGTGGAGAACTATGGCAATGTGCCTCTCATGGCCCGTATCCGCCTCTCCGAGTTCATGGAGAAACGCTCAACAGGAGATACAGACTTCACCCCTATAGTGAACAATACCGTCCGTGACCAAGTGGACACTTGGACGGTCATGCGTCCCTCAGAGAACAACCTCAACACCCGTGTAGGAGACTCGGCAGCCTTCAACACCTACTCTAACCTAACCTTTGGTTGGAGCCGCTCAGGTCAAGATGCCCCATGGTTCATGCCTACCTTCAACCGGGACAACCAAGACCTGATGACAGCAGCCGCAGGACATGCCCGTGACTGGGTCACAAGCACAGCCACAGACGGTGTCACAGACGGCGCTACGCATCCCGGAGACGGTACAGATGCCTACTGGTCCTCTGGCGACAGCTTTGACAACAGCGGACCAGTTTGGCCGGGAGAAGAAGTCACCCATGATGCAGCTCAAAACCTGCAACAAGAGCGTGCTCCGATGACCATCAGCCAGTGGGCAGCCTTACCTAATAACCTGAAAGTCGGGAACTTCTGGGTCATCGACCACCAAACAGGCTGGGCTTACTGGGCCAACCAACTTCAAGCAGGAGAGACCACCTCTTACCTCTTGGATGCAGCAGAGATGACCGCAGCAGCGAATGCTATCCCGGGAGAATATTACTACGGTATCCATGTGGACGGGCAACTGATCAGTCCCGACCGTATCAATGACTTCTTGGCTGCAGATCCAAACTATACGCATCATGATGACTTGTCAGACTTCTTGACAGCTGTACAGAATGGCTCTATTGATAACAACTGGGGGAACCCGGGGCCTGAGGAGAATGTTCAACCCGACCAAATCAATTTTAGCATTATGGCACCGGGGACTATCTTCACTATGGCTAATGAGCAGTATCGTTATTTGGAGAATCAGGGTGGTGGGAATCATTTGATTATTCGGAATGAAGCTGGTGTACAGATTTCTTGGGATAATCAGAATACTCGTCTCAATCAGTGGTATGATGCTCTTGACCCAGCAGTTCAAGCCATGGTACAACCTGTAGAAAATACTTTCACAGTAGGAAGTATTGCATTTGCTGATGTTACTTTTGAGGGTAATGGCTGGATACCGCTTCATCTAACAGGAGAAGTAGGTGCAGATAATTCTGCCGTTGACCTAAGTGGTACCAGCCGAGCTTTTTCTCTGTCATTGGCAGATGTGGCACGTTTGTCAGGTCCAGGACTAGCTTGGGAAAGTCGTGAGGAACGTCGCACGGGTCAAATGCGTACATGGTGGCTTCGTACGCCTGGAGAAAGTGGTAGAGGCTGGCGCTTGACCACCGGAGGTGCCCTGCAAACTTATGATTCTAACGCTCAACTAAGGATACGTCCAGCACTTATCGTCCACCAGTAAGTAGTATATAGGAAGGCATGCTCTCTCAAATTCCACTGAGGGACATGCTTTTTTATGTTCTCTGTGCGTAGAAGGTATTTACTCATTAGAAAGTATTTTTTTGTATAATAGAAAGATGAAAAAGATAGCGATTATAGGTGGGGGCATCATTGGGATGACTTTGGCCAATTATTTAGATAGAGAACAATTTGAAATTACGGTTTTTGACTCAGGGAAAAATCAAGCAACAGGGGCGAGCGCCGGGATTATTTCACCGTGGTTGTCCAAGAGACGTAATAAAAAATGGTATGCTTTAGCGCGGGATGGAGCGTCCTTTTTTGAGCAATTGGTGACGGATTTTAACTTACACGAAAGTATCTATGAAAAATGTGGTAGCTTGTTTTTGAGAAGTTCAAAAGCACTTCAAGAGCTTGAACAGCTTGCCTTAGAGCGTAGAAAAACGGCACCAGAGATTGGTGAAATTCGCCGTCTAAGACCAGAGGAAACAGAAAAAAAGCTGCCTTTACTTAAAGCAGCGGAGAGTTTGTATATTTCAGGTGGTGCTCGTCTAGATGGAAAGGCTTACTTGGAACACCTTCGCGCACGAGCAGAGGCAAAAGGGATTCACATCATTAAAACTGAAGCCAGAGTAAGGAGGAGAAGGCATGACTGGGAGGTTGCTTCAACTCAAGAAAGCTTCTTTGTGGATGAACTGGTTTTGACACCTGGACCAGCATTGAAAAGTCTGTTGGAACAGCTGGGATATTCGGCAGCTGTTTCCCCTCAAAAAGGGCAGCTTTTGTCCTTTGATACAAGCTTTGAGACGGGAGAATGGCCAGTGGCTTTCTTGGATGGCGAGGCAGAACTCATTCCTTTTCAAGAGGGACGTCTGCTTCTGGGCGCTACACATGAGAATGAAGCGGCTTGGGACTTAAGTCCCACCCAAGAAGCTTTTGAACAGTTGACAAAGGGAGTACAACCTTTTTTGAAAGAAGATTTTTTCACAAAAACAGCCTATAATTATCGTGTAGGAACACGGGCTTATACACCAGATTTTGCACCGTTTTTCGGTCCAATAGAGGGCGAAGCAGGTTTAATAGTGGCGAGTGGATTGGGATCCTCAGGCTTAACGACAGGACCCTATATTGCCTATCTTTTAGCGCAGTATCTCAACAGTACTCAACGTCAATGGGAGATGGGGATATATACAAAAGATTTGAAAAACTATATAAAAGCCAAAAATGCTTCAAAATAAAAGACGTATCAAAGGGTGTGTTATAATGGAAAAGATAGATTGAAAAAACAGAAAGATAGTAATGGCCAAAATATCAGATTTAATCGTTAATACACCAGAAAAAACAGAAGTTGAAGGCATTTTTCATAAGCATTCGAAAGGTTTTGGTTTTGTGAACCCACTGGATGCAATCGACAAGAGCAATGATATCTTCATCTCACCAAAATTTACCAAATCAGCCATGGATGGAGATACTGTCCTTGTTCGAGTGCTTCATCAAAAAAATGCGAAACGTGGTGCAGATGGGCAGATTATAAAAATTATAAAGCGCTCTGTTACTGAAACCGTTGGGACCTATAAAAGTTTATCAAGTCGTCAAAGCAAATTGACGGGTTATAAAGGAATCATTCAACTTTACAATGAAAAAATAACAGATCCTTTGTACATTAGGCAGCCTCTTCCCGGGTTACAGGAAGAAGATGTGGTACGTGTCAAAGTAACACAGCATCCAGATGAAGACAAGGCTTTTGAAGGGCAATTGCTAGAAATTATCGGTCACAAGGATGATGTCGGGATCGATATTTTAGAGGTGCTTTGTGCCATGAAAATTCCGCAAGAATTTACACCGGAGACAATAGCTCAAACGGAAGCAATACCAGAAGAATTAACCGAGGAAGACCTTGCTGGTCGTGAAGATTACCGTTCAGAAATCACTTATACGATTGACGGTGAGGATTCGAAAGACTTAGATGATGCCATCCATGTTAAGAAGTTAGCCAATGGAAATTATGAGCTAGGTGTTCACATCGCTGATGTTTCTCACTATGTGACCGATGGCTCCCCTTTAGATGAGGAGGCCTTCGCACGTGCCACATCTGTCTACGTTACAGATCGTGTTGTGCCCATGTTGCCGGTAAAACTTTCAAATAACCTTTGTTCGCTGAACGAAGCCCAAGAACGTCTAACCATGTCATGCATTATGGAAATCAATAAATCAGGTAAAATTATCAATTATAAGATTGGTCCATCGGTGATTAAGACAACTTATCGCATGACCTATTCCACAGTGAACAAGATGCTCAACAAAGGCCAAGAAGGACATCGTGAAAGTTTAGAGCAGTTCCCTAAAATTGTGGACTCTGTTGCTATTGCTGGCGAACTTCATGCGCTGCTCGAAGAGATGCGCCATCAACGTGGCATGATCGAATTTGATGAAAGTGAAGCGAAAGTTCTCTTGGACGAAAAGGGGCATGCGATTGATGTTGTGAAACGTGATCGTGGCACGGCAGAACGTATGATTGAGTCCTTTATGCTGGCAGCCAACGAAACAGTTGCCCTTGATTTTCGGAAGAAAAAACTGCCTTCGCTTTACCGCGTGCATGACAAACCTAAGGAAAAAGCGTTTGCCAAACTGATGGAAAAGGCTGCAGATGCTGGATTTAGCTTAAGCTCTGATTCTCATGAAGCCGTGAATTACTTTGCGGAAGAGATTAAGGGTACAGCATTTGAAAAAACGCTGACTTATCAATTACGTCATACCATGTCAACAGCTTTGTATTCTGAAAAAAATACGCATCACTATGGTTTAGCCGCGACGGACTATACACACTTTACCAGTCCAATTCGTCGTTATCCCGACTTGGTTGTACATCGTTTGCTTCGTCTTTATTCAAAAGATCATTCCAACCGTACAAAAGAAGAATGGAAAGACCGTTTGCCTGAAATTGCTAAACAGTCTTCCGACATGGAACATCGTGCAGTTGTGACGGAACGCATCGTTGACGCCATGAAAAAAGCAGAATATATGCAAGATCATATTGGGGAAGTTTACACAGCTACCGTAACCGGTGTTCAAAAATTTGGCCTTTTCATGGAACTTGAAAATACTGTACAAGGTTTGATTCGTACGGTCAATCTTCATACCGGTGTTGAAGAAGCTATCGAATTCGATGAAGAAGAAGACATTTTCAAGGGCAAAAAATCAGAAAAAACTTACCGCATGGGTGATGTCCTAAAAATTCGTGTCATTTCCGCCAACAAGCGTAAAGGGACCGTTGATTTTGAGGAAGTTATTGAAGAATAAAGGTTCTGTATACTCTGTGGTGGTAGATGAAAATCTACTGCCATTTTTTTGTAGGAAAAAAGCCATAGTAATCCGCTAAAATGAAGTTACCAACCACCATTTATTAGTTAGGATTCCTATGACTCATTCAGATTCTATCACACTTTCGCTCGACTTGAAAGCCTCAGAGTTAGATTTTCCACTGGAAAATTTTGTTCGCGAAGACTACACTAAGCTTACAGGGTATCACAAAGCCTTGATTTTCAAAGCTACCTATCGCCCCAAGAAGACCATTTGTAGTAGCTGTGGTGTCATTTCTGAGTCTCGTAAAGTCCGTGATTACAGGACTTCTGAGGTGCTTATGACACCTGCCGGACACAGGCCAAGAGTTCTGGAGTTGACCAAAGCAAAGTATAACTGTGCAGATTGTGGCGTTACTTTTACGCCTACACCTTATTTCGTAGAACCTGGGGGAAATATCTCATCTACTGTTAAGGTCGCTATCCTCCTTGATTTCAAGGTCAAGATGGCAATGAAAGATGTGGCAAAGCGTTACTTTGTGTCGCCTGCTTTCTGCTGGCAAATCGTGGATCAAATCTCTTTAAAACAAGCTTTTAGGCAGCTGCCAGAAGTCCTGTGTTTTGATGAATTTAAAGCCACTCAAAATTCTGATAATGGCTTAGCTTTTGTCTACTCTGATGGCTTGACACATGATATTATTGACATCCTAGAAAGTCGTAAACAAGCGGACTTGATGGCCTATTTCCTGAAATTTCCTCGCTCTGAACGTCTGAAAGTCAAAACCATTGTCATGGACATGAATTCCTCCTATCCTGCCCTCTTGACGCTTTTTCCCAACGCTCAGCTGATTATTGACGGCTTTCATGTGGTCCAACAGTTGTCACGAGCCTTTAACCAGCTGTGAGTCAAGGAAATGAAGGCACTCAAAAACCTCAAGGGCGACAAGAGGAAAATCTACCGCAAATTCAAGAAATACTGGCGCCAGATCCTCAAATGGAACGGCAAGGTCAATTATCAGAACCGGAAACAATGGCCACTTTTCAGGGGCGAATGGCGGACCGAAGGTGAGGTCATTGATTATCTTTTGGCTTATAGCCCGCAGCTTCAAGCGGCTTATGAAGTCTATCAAAGTGCACTGGATGCTTTTCAGAACAAGCAAGCAGAGGACTTTTTTGAAGTCATCCAAACCCTGCCTGAAAGCTTGCCAGAGGACTTTAAAAAGTCTTGTCGTTACTTGCTTAAACACAAGCAGGCTATTTCACGAGGCATTGTTTCGCCCTATTCCAACGGCCCACTTGAAGGCAAGAATAATCTTTGTAAACTCATTAAACGCATTGCCTTTGGCTTTGTCAGATTTGACCATCTCAGAAAACGGATTTTACTCCAACAAATTCTCTCAAAAACAAACTAAAAAGCTGCCCCAAGGCAACTTTCTCATACTCATTCTAACTCATTTTTAGCGATTACCACCGCAGAGTTGACAGAACCGAAAATTTTACTTTGACTATGTTCTTCAAAAAATAATAAGAAGAAAAAGTTTCTCCCACACGTTCATTTTAATTTTTTAACTGTCTTGCTCTGTGTATCTTCCAGATTATTTCGTTCTTTTTTATAAATTTTTCACCCCCTTTACAGGTCTTTGTCCTCTCTACAAATTTATACTTTGTATTATACAATATAATTACGATTCAGTTTCAAGAGTCTCTAAAATTAAAAATGCTTCATTAAAAGACATTTAGGAGGAATGCTATGTTAAAACAACTAATGCTGAGTTTTGCTGTTTTGTTGGGTGTGCTTTGTTTGTCTGGTGCACCAAATCCTGCTTTTGCAGATGTAAGTAGCCAGTCTGCGATTGCTCAAAATCTTGATGAGAATGAGCAATTAACTGGAAGCTTCGTTTCCAAATACGATAACGCAATAGAATTAGATAACAATAAATTTGTTCTTGATGAAAGTCTTTTACCTGAAAATACTACTCAGGACGAAATTATTAAATTGAAAGCAATAATCAAAGAAAGTAATTCGTTCTTGAATCAACAATTTAAAAAAGTTTCTAAAGAAAATATAGTTAAAACAGATAATTCCGTTGTTTTTGCAGAAAGTGCTGCGGTTGCTCAACAAGAAGCAGGTGGTGTTCAGAACCAATCGAGAATTAAGTTTAAAGAAGGCAGTAATTATAGTCATACTTATTGGTGGGGGAAACGTGTAGGGGTTTCTCGTAGCAAAATTCGTCAAGTTTCTGGAGTAATCACTAGTTCGGCAGGTGTAGTTGCTGGAGTTTTGTATTTTATTCCTCATGCATATGCTAAGGCTGCTGCTGGTGCAATAGGAGCAGCAGCTGGAGCTTTGGGCTATCCTATGTCTAAGTTTCCGGGAGGAATTGTATTCAATACAACTCCAAATTATTCAGGTTCTCAAATTTAGGCTGTTGCTTTTCAATAACAAGGTGAAGTCATGAAAATATTTAAAATAATGCAATCTATAATTATAGTTATATGTACAGTGACTCTTATATATGGTTTAATAACTCATCAAAATGATTACAGCTATATTTTTACTTTAATTATTGCGATTGTTATGATTCCTGAGGGTCATAAACTTTATAAAGACATAAAACAAAAAAAGAGCCAACGTTAGCTGGAGCTTCTATAGAATAGAGTTGTACTTAAAAACCAAGAAGAATTTTTTATGTCTTTATCTGATCGTCTTTGGTATCCTTGTACTTCAAGGGCATGAATTATTAAAACAGAAAGAATTTGCAGAATAATAAACAAGCTCTATCCTTCAAGATAGAGCTTGTTTTTTTTAATATAATCAATAACAGATTGAGGCATGAGGTAAGCAGGTTCAATCCCTTCTTTAAACATCTTACGTAAAGAAGTACTGGAAACAGAAGAGAGGGGCAAGTCTAGCCACTGTACAGGATAAGGACTTTCGATAGGGGATGCTGAGCGTTGAACAGCAACAAACTGAACCAAGTCGAGTAAAGCTTCAATCTTGTACCATTTTGGAAGATATTCCACCATATCACTACCAATGATAAAATAAAAATCAGTATCTGGATAATCTTGAGTGAGGAGCTTCATCGTATCATAGGTATAGGATTTTCCGCCACGTTCTACCTCCCCGAGCTCAAGAGCCAAGCGGGGGTTATCCGTAATCGCTAGCTCCAGCATATTTACACGGTGTTCGGCTGAGATTGTTCTTTTCTCGTCAACATGTGGGGGAAGAGCTTCGGGCATGAGCCACACCTTGTCTAAGTCAAGACGTTGAGCGACTTGATCAGCCATCATCAGATGGGTAAAGTGGACTGGATTAAAGTTGCCGCCAAGAATTCCAATTTTATTTCTTTTTACTTTTTCTAACATTAGGATTGATAGCTCCTTTTTATTCTTCACATATTATAGCAAAAAAGCGGAAGATTAGAGCTGTACTAAAAGATTATAGGTTATCCTCTCTCCTTGGTTAAGTGATATTTCTAAATGAAATCAGTAAAAAATGAAAGCAATGTTCACTAAAGAATATTGCTTTCATTTACTTTATTGTTCCATATATCACTTTTGTGAAAATCAATTTTTTTAAGCTCAAATGATGAGTTTCAACAGCGTTGTTCGTATCTGCAGGATGGGATAGTGTTAGAACAATCTCCTCATGAAAAACCGCTGTGCAAGCGGTTTTGACTGCTTTTTTGTCTGTTTTAATTTGAAGGTTCACCTATTCAGATGCGATTATTTTTCATCTTTTTCAGATTTTTTCTTGCGTTTTTTAAGCAATGCGGCTGCGGTCAATGCTGCGACGCCAAGGGCTGCACCGTCTGTTAGGTCGCCAGTGCTTGGGAGATCTTCATCATCTGGCGCCGGTACATTTTCTGCATCAGCCACGAATTCCGTTGGAACTACCATATCTTTTTCCGCTACAATCGGTGTTGGATCCACCACATCTTCTTCCACCACAATCGGTGTTGGAATCACTGGTGGCTCTGGTTTTTCGGGCTTTTCAGCTTCATTTTCTTTTGGTGGATTTCCTAGCATATTCTCATCACTTGTAATATTTACTTTCAGAATACCATCATATCCTTCCACATTTAAAGTGTTTATTTCGGGAGTATTGATTTTGAAGCCAACCTCATGTAGCATTTCTGATGTCTCATTTGTCATCAAATCCTGTACATCTGATTCGATAAACTCAATCATACTTTTATCATGAAGCTCCTCAACCGTTGAAATTCGAGTGGCTTTCAGCACACCATTAGCAAGCAAGTGGTCATGGTCAAGCGTTGGACGTTCGCTGTGTTTACGCTCTAAGTGTTCCAGATTCACATAAATATCGTTCGCTGCCCAAGTCGTATCCTCATCGTAGACGAACAGTGTCAAGTTGAAGGTAATCAGTACCGAACGCTCCCCTTCCCCAGGATCCTCATCATAAACCATCGTCTCTTCCATCGGATAAATACCTGCTGGTAAAATGCCGTTTTCATCTCGTAAGGCACTCATTTTTACAAGATAGTTGTCCAGAGCAGGAGTGATGTCCAAATCAATCTCTTGGTCACCGGCATAAAGTAGCTCACCAATATTTTGATCAAGCGCTTCTCGAAGGCCTTCATCACTGATATCGTTTTTCACGGCAAAGTTATGAATGTCTTGCTCATAACGCACACCTCGTACCCATATCCCAGCGGCATTCCCTTCTGTTTTAGAAAGTTCCATGAGTTCCTCTGAGCTCACCACCTTTCCGTCCTCTTGACGAATCCAGCTGTTCATATAACCTGGGATTTCCCCTGGGAGGTTAGTGTCTTCAAGAACCGTCTTTGGTCCCAAAATCAAGGTTGTAAGATGATGGGTATTCGCCAACATATCTTTCCGACTTGCATAAGGTTTCACATAGTTTTCCATCCAGTTTTCAGAGGTCCATCCCTCAGCTGGAGTTACATTTGTAAACAAGGTGTCAAAACTTGAAAGGTCTAGGTATTCAACTGTTGAGTCTTGGAACATATTCTGGAAACTTACAGCACCTGTTGTGTCAAAACTTGACAAATCCAGACGTTTAACCTCTGTTTCTTGGAACATCTGACTAAACTGCTGAACTTTCGCAGTATTAAAGTTACTCAAATCTAATGTTTCAAAGGTACTACGCATAAACATTTGATTCATCATTTTTACCTTAGAGGTATCAAAATTACTAAAATCAAGTGTAGGTATGTGGTCTAGATTTCTAAACATTAAAGTCATTTGTACCACATTAGAAGTATTGAATTTACTCAAATCAATATTTGTCAACTTACTGCCGCTGACATACATATCAAACATCCAATCCATCGTCATAGCCGAAGCTCCAAAGTTCTCTGGCAGTATGACCTCTTCCAAATCACCAGCATCTTCAAACATACCAGTCATTTCTACCACTCTAGAAAAATCAAGCATACTCAAATCTAAAAATTGTACTCCAGATTCTTGAAACATATGATTAACACTTGTGGTTAAATTTAATGTGCTGAGTGTACTCAAATCAATGTGAGTCAAAGAGGGTGTCCAGCGGAACCAAGATTCGAAGTTTTTTGTAGCAGAAGTATCAAAATTTCCATTGAAATTAATCGTTGTGAGCTCTTCCAAACGCCAAAACAGTCCATAATGATTGACTGAAGCATAGGTTTTTCCTGTAAAGTTTATTTCTCGGATTGGACCGATAGTCTGTTCAAGGGTGTCAAAGTGCACGCCTCCACCAGTATTATAGGGAAGTTGGCCTCCTGTGATGTTCAAAATTCCACTTTCTGATACATACTCATAACTGATGCCAGACCAGACTCCTGTGACTGTCGGAGAGATTGCTATGGCTGTCGGAGCAATACCTACGTTTTGAACTGGAGTCTGAACTGATGTTTCGGAAAAATCTTGTACTTGTAGTGGCAGTTCTAGATTGACGCCAAATGTTTCAGTTGGTACAGCGCTCTCCTCGGCACCTGTTTCAAGCTCTTCAATTGCTGCGAGCTCTGGGATTTCTGTTGGCGTTGGTGCTTCGACGACCAGCTCGGTTTGGGGCTCACCGATGGCATCCGCTTTTTTAGCTAACACTTTTCCGCTCACTACAGCTGGATTGAGCAGAAGCGCGGATGTGGCGGTTGCTGTTTCGATTTTGTGAAGCCGAGCTTTGCGTTTGGCCTTTTGCTGGGATTTACGTTTTTCTTCATGTAAAGTTCTGTTTTTAGTCATAAAAACCTCTTTTCTTATTTTTTAATATTACATTAATCATTATCTCATGTTTTTCTATTTTTAAAAAATAATTTAATAAACAAAGAGACTTTTCGTCTTTGCTGTCCGATAGATCCAGCTTTTAGTGCTCCTATCATTTTGTGAATTTTTTGTGACTGTCAATTTATAAAAACTCAAAAATATGAGTTTTCACTGTGTTACCAGTGTTTCGTGGGTGTTATAGCTCAAAAACAGTAAAGCTGATTTTTTTCCCTCTATTATGGTGCTGGAATTTAGAAACGATATTTAAAAAAATAACCTGTTCCAATGATTAATATTCTGTAAAAGTGAAAAATATGCGATAAACTTAAGAGAAGAGGAGAGATGACAATACAATTTACTGTTAAATTTTGTTAAAATAGAGCTAGAATATAATTTGTCACTCATAAAAGGAGTTACCATGCCACTATATCCAGACGATAGTTTAACTTTACACACAGACCTTTATCAAATAAATATGATGCAGACCTACTGGGAACTGGGGCGTCATCAGCGTAATTCTGTTTTTGAAGTCTTTTTCCGTTCAATGCCTTTTGAAAACGGTTATGCTATTTTTGCAGGTCTGGAACGCATGGTTGACTACTTGAACAAGTTAAGATTTACAGAAACGGATATTTCTTACCTCCGTGATTTGGATTATCCTGAGGATTTTTTAGAGTATCTGGCGCAGCTTCGTTTTACAGGTACAGTCCGTTCTGTCCAAGAAGGAGAACTCGTTTTTGCCAACGAACCTTTGGTACAGATAGAAGGACCATTGGCTGAATGTCAGCTTATCGAAACGGCTGTTCTGAATATCATTAATTTCCAAACGCTGATTGCGACAAAGGCTTCACGTATTAAGTCTGTCATTGGGGATGACCCATTGCTTGAGTTTGGCACACGCCGAGCACAAGAAATGGATGCTGCCATCTGGGGGACGCGTGCGGCCTATATCGGAGGTGCAGATGCAACAAGTAATGTGCGTGCGGCTAAGATCTTTGGCATTAAACCGAGTGGGACACATGCTCATGCTTTAGTCCAGAGCTACGGCAACGATTATGAAGCCTTCAAGGCTTATGCTCAAACGCATAAAGATTGTGTCTTCCTTGTGGATACTTACGATACTTTGAACGTTGGTGTTCCGGCAGCCATTCGTGTGGCACGTGAATTTGGCGACAAAATCAACTTCCAAGGTGTGCGCATCGACTCAGGCGATATGGCTTACATCTCCAAAAAAGTACGTAAGCAATTAGACGAGGCTGGCTTTACCGAGGCTAAAATTTATGCTTCAAATGACCTAGATGAGGCAACTATCTTGAATTTGAAAATGCAAAGAGCGAAGATTGATGTCTGGGGTGTGGGGACCAAGCTTATCACAGCCTATGATCAGCCAGCGCTGGGTGCTGTCTATAAGCTCGTGTCAATGGAAGACGATCAGGGTGAAATGCAGGATACGATTAAGCTATCAAGCAATGCTGAAAAGGTTTCGACACCGGGTAAAAAACAAATATGGCGTATAACAAGAGAAAGTGATGGTAAATCTGAAGGAGACTATATCACATTTGATGATGAAAGACCAGACCAGCTTGATGAAATTTATATGTTTCATCCTGTACATACTTTCATCAATAAAAATGTACGCGACTTTAAGGCAAAATCCTTACTCAAAGAGATTTTTGTTAAGGGACAACAGGTCTATACTTTGCCAAGCTTAGAAGAAATCAAGAGCTTTGCTGCAGCAAACCTGACAGAGCTTTGGGATGAGTATAAGCGTAATCTCAATCCTCAGCCTTATCCTGTTGACTTGTCGCAAGAACTGTGGAACCATAAGATGCACCTCATCAGTCAAGTGCGCGCCAAAGTTTCTGAAATGAAAGTGGATTGATACTATGAGAATAAAAAATATTGAACTGGCTCATGCGGAGGCTTTTGGTCAATTACAAAAAGAAATCTATCAAGAAAACAAATTTATGCTGATTGAACCGGATGAGCAAAAAACGAAGCGACATGAGTTGGCCAATCAGATTGCTTCAACTGACTTTTTGATAGGGGCCGACAACGATCAAGGTGTGCTGGTTGCTTATCTCGCTGCCTTTCGTCAGGCCTATAGACGTGCACGGCATAGAGCTTCTATTGTTGTTGCCGTTCGTGCAGACTATCGTCGTCAAGGTATTGCGAGCCGCTTGTTTACTGAGCTTGAGGACTGGGCTCAAAATACAGGAGTTTCTCGTTTAGAGCTCACAGTCGCAGTGAATAATGCTGCAGCAATATCTTGTTATAAAACAAATGGTTTTATTATTGAAGGAGTACGTAGCCAGTCTCTTAAAATCAATGATGCATTGGTCGATGAATTTTATATGGCTAAAATTTTGGGGTGAATATGTCTTTACAAGAAAAAATTATCAAAGAGTTGGGAGTTAAACCCACTATAGATGCACAAGAGGAGATACGTAAGTCTATTGACTTTCTCAAAGATTATTTGAGGAAATACCCTTTTATTAAAACTTATGTTTTAGGCATATCTGGTGGTCAAGACTCGACTTTGGCGGGACGTCTGGGACAAATTGCCATGGAAGAAATGCGTGCCGAGACTGGAAATAAAGATTATAAGTTTGTTGCGGTTCGCTTACCCTATGGTGTGCAAGCAGATGAAGCAGATGCCCAAAGAGCTCTTGAATTTATCAAACCAGACGTTAGTTTGGTAGTAAATATTAAAGAGGCCGTTGATGCGCAAGTTAGGGCTTTAGAAGCAACAGGTGTGGAAATTTCTGACTTTAACAAGGGAAATATCAAAGCACGGCAACGTATGATTAGCCAATATGGCATTGCAGGTGGCATGCAAGGTGCTGTGCTAGGGACAGATCATGCAGCAGAGAATATCACAGGTTTCTACACAAAATTTGGTGATGGTGGTGCTGACCTGTTGCCGCTTTTCCGTCTCAATAAACGTCAGGGTAAAATGTTGCTCGCCGCTTTAGGCGCAGAACCTTCTCTTTATGAGAAAGTTCCTACAGCAGACTTGGAAGATGGCAAGCCCGGCTTGGCAGACGAAGTCGCTTTGGGTGTGACTTACGAGGATATTGACAACTATACAGAAGGTCGCTCAATCAGCCCCGAAGCACAAGAAAAAATCGAAAATTGGTATCTTAAAACGGAACACAAGCGTCACCTGCCCATTACCGTTTTTGATGATTTTTGGAAATAAGAATATAAGGTTCTGTATAATCTGTGGTGGTAGATGAAAATCTACCGCCATTTTTTGTAGGAAAAAAGCCATAGTAATCCGCTAAAATGAAGTTACCAATCACCATTTTTAGTTAGGATTCCTATGACTCATTCAGATTCTATCACACTTTTGCTGGACCTCAAAGCCTCAGACTTAGTTTTTCC
>NZ_BAAFQO010000005.1:0-141440 GCF_042849115.1 Lactococcus muris
ATGGATGAGGTACCTTCTGAAACCATTGATAAATATATTGAAAAACTTAATCTAAGACCAAAAAAGGTCTTGGGCTGGAAAACACCTTATGAAATCTTTTTTGAAGAGGTGTTGCACTTAACTTGACAATTCAAGCTACAAAAAATGGCGGTAGATTTTCATCTACCACCACAGATTATACAGAACCAGAAAATGTCACATAAAAAAAGCAGCTCCAGTCTGCTTTTTTGTTTAAATGACATTCATTGTAAATGAGCGGCTCTCCATCACACGGAGGATAGCTTCTGCTGTATCTAAAGCTGTGAAGAGTGGAATACCACGACTGATTGCTTCTTGGCGAATCAAGAAACCGTCTGTCTCAGTTGTCGAGACACGTTTGCTGCCCATAGTATTGATGATAGCTTGAACACGTCCCTTACGAATGTCATCGATAACGGTGTCTTCAGTCGACTCCGTTACTTTACCAACTTCTCGAACATAGAGTCCTGCAGTTTTTAGATACTGTGCCGTTCCCGAAGTGGCGATTAAAGAATATCCGATATTGGCGAAACGTCTCGCCATCTCCAATGTTTCTGCTTTGTCTTCATCTGCGACCGTAAAGAGAATTGAACCGTGATCAGCCATGTGTAGTTTTGCAGCTTCAAAAGACTTATAAAGCGCCTTTTCTAAGGTTGTATCTGATCCCATCACTTCACCTGTGGATTTCATCTCTGGACCGAGAAGGCTGTCCACTTTTGCTAATTTGCTAAAGCTGAAGACAGGCGCTTTGATGTGGACAAGTTCTGACTCTGGGGCAAGACCCGATGTGTAACCAAGTTCCGCCAATGTTTTCCCTAAAATCATCTGTGTGGCAAGCTGTGCCATCGGAATTCCTGTAACTTTTGATAGGAAGGGAACCGTACGCGAAGCACGTGGATTCACCTCAATAACATATACTTGCTCTTCATGGATGACAAACTGAATATTCATCATCCCGATACAGTTCAAACCCTCTGCCAAGCGTTGAGTGTAATCCACGATTGTCTCAATAATCTCAGGACTAAAGGTTTGTGGTGGATAAACTGCCATCGAGTCTCCTGAGTGAACCCCTGCGCGTTCGATGTGTTCCATGATTCCTGGCAATAAAACATCTTTTCCATCACAAATAGCGTCAACTTCACACTCTTGTCCAGTCAAATAGCTGTCTACTAATACGGGATGCTCTGGCGAAGCCTTGACTGCACGGTTCATATAATTACGCAAATCGACTTCATTATCAATAATTTCCATGGCACGTCCACCTAAGACGAAGGAGGGACGGAGTAAGACAGGATAGCCTATCTTCGCGGCATTGGCAACCGCTTCTTCTTCATTCGTGGCTGTCGCACCTGGAGGTTGTGGGATATTTAGGTCTGACAAGGCCTTCTCAAAGGAATCACGGTCTTCCGCACGCTCCAAGTCAGCAACTTGTGTCCCTAAGATACGTACACCTGCTTTTTCTAAAGGTTCTGCAAGGTTGATTGCTGTCTGTCCACCAAACTGCACGATAACACCCTTAGGCTCTTCCAAGTCGATAATGTTCATAACATCTTCGAAAGTTAATGGTTCAAAGTAAAGTTTATCTGAAATTGAGAAATCAGTAGAAACCGTCTCAGGATTGCTGTTGACGATAATTGCTTCATAACCTAAAGCCTGAATCGCTTTGACAGAGTGAACAGTCGCATAGTCAAACTCCACCCCTTGACCGATACGTATCGGACCTGAACCTAAAACAAGGATCTTTTCCTTTTCAGATTTTACAGATTCGTTCTCCCATGCATAAGACGAGTAGAAATATGGCGTGCTACTTTCAAACTCAGCAGCACAAGTATCTACCATTTTGTAGACCGGAAGAATTTCTCCATCTTTGCGACGACGACGTACTTCTGACTCTGTCACATTCCAAAGACGGGCAATCTCTTTATCCGAAAAACCATTTTTCTTGGCTGTCTTCAAAATCTCTGGATCAAAAACATTCAGTTCTAACTCTTTTTCAATCTCAACGATATGAAGCAATTTATCCAAGAAGAAAATATCAATCTTACTTAAAGCCGCAATTTCTTCAATGGGAATCCCCCGGCGAATCGCTTCGGAAATATAGAAGAGACGGTCATCCTGTGCTTTAATAATTTTTTCGTACAAGAACTCTTCTGTAACTTCCTCTGCTTCTTCCAGACGATTGTGGCTCACACCTATTTCTAAAGAGCGTACAGCTTTGAGGAGACTTTCTTCGATGTTACGACCGATAGCCATAACTTCCCCTGTCGCTTTCATTTGCGTACCAAGGTTACGGTCGCCATGTTCAAATTTATCAAAAGGAAAGCGCGCAATTTTAGAAACTACGTAGTCAAGAGCTGGCTCAAACATAGCATAGGTTGTGTTTGTGACAGGATTGATGATTTCGTCTAGAGTCATTCCAACTGCAATTTTAGCGGACATCTTAGCGATAGGATAGCCTGTCGCCTTAGAAGCCAAGGCAGAAGAGCGTGAGACGCGTGGGTTTACTTCAATCACATAATATTTATAAGAATGTGGATCCAAAGCAAGCTGAACATTACAGCCCCCTTCGATTTTCAAAGCACGAATGATTTTTAATGAAGCATCACGAAGCATTTGGTATTCAACATCTGACAAGGTTTGACTTGGCGCAAACACAATCGAGTCTCCTGTATGTACACCTACGGGGTCAAAGTTTTCCATGTTGCAGACCACGATGGCATTATCTGCTGAGTCACGCATCACTTCATACTCTATTTCTTTATAGCCAGCTATTGATTTTTCGATCAAACATTGTGTCACTGGAGAAAGTTTTAAGCCATTGGCAACAACTTCACGAAGTTCTGCTTCGTTGTCACAAATACCGCCTCCAGTTCCTCCCATCGTAAAGGCAGGACGAACAATGATAGGGTATCCGATTTCTTTTGCTTGCACAACTGCTTCTTCAACACTTGTGGCAATTTCGGATTCACATAAAGGTTCGCCGATACTTTCGCAGAGCTCTTTAAATAATTCACGGTCCTCTGCTCGGTCGATGGCGGATAGTTTTGTGCCTAAAAGTTCAACCGAAAGTTCTTCCAAAATACCGCTTTCGGCTAATTCCATGGCCATATTTAAGCCTGTTTGCCCTCCTAAAGTTGGCAAGAGCGCATCTGGTCTTTCTTTACGAAGAATTTTACTGACAAACTCAAGCGTAATCGGCTCAATATAAACCTTATCCGCAATTTCACGATCAGTCATAATCGTTGCTGGATTAGAATTAACCAAAATAACTTGATAGCCTTCTTCTTTAAGCGCTAAGCAAGCTTGAGTACCAGCATAGTCAAATTCTGCGGCTTGTCCAATAACAATCGGTCCTGATCCGATAATCATAATTTTTTTAATATCCGTACGTTTTGGCATAATATCTCCATTTCTAAAATTCCAAGTAGCTGTGAGATAAACTTTGCTCCGCTCTCTGACAGGTATTTTCTTATTTCCCAAAAAGTTTGAGAAAAAAGCACCTGCCAGAAAAAACAGGTGCAAAGAAGATAGAGTACGCCCTCTTTTGAAAAGAGCTTAATATTCATGTCCACAACCTTGCTAGCCTCTCTGGACCAGTTTAAAAGTTTTATCCCTAGTAGAATAACATTTTCTTAGTAAACAGTCAAATGAAAGCTTTGAAAGTGAAAAATATTCTTACTTAACTTCATATAAAATAAGGAAGCAATATAAGCTCTATTATTAATAATTTTCACTAAATTACTAAGATGATTCCACTCAATTAATAAAAATAACATTGGATTAAAATTAAAACTTTCCAATGATGCTCTTGACACGCTCTTTAAAAATGTTATAATTAGTTCATATATAAATTAGAAAAAAATAAGATTTTCTATAAAGGAGACAACATGATAAAAATTTATACCGTTGCCGGGTGTAGCTCAAGCCGAAAAGCAAAAAAATGGCTACTTAATAACGATATCACTTTTAAAGAAATCAATCTTCTCACAGATGATATCAAAAAAGAGGATTTTCTTGAAATTCTTGCTCTGACAGAGCATGGAACCGAAGAGATTGTTTCAATGCGGAGCCACGCTTACAAAAGTTTATCATTGGATTTAGAGCAGTTTTCTTTAAACTCTATGATTAAAATCATGAAAGAAAACCGCACAATTTTACGCCGGCCTCTCATTCTTGATGAAAATCGTCTTCAGATTGGTTATAACAATGATGATATCCGCAAGTTTCTCCCTCGCTCTGTACGCCAAGTTAAGCTGAAAGATATCAGTCGGGAAGTTCGCAATATCGTTATGGAACGTGATTTCCAAACTCAGATTAGTTAAAAAACCTCACCTTTGTGAACAACAGAGGCGAGGTTCTTTTTATTTAAGTTTATTTTTTAGTCTATCTTCATTTTTCATATTATTGATAGATTGTTTCAATGCTTTCAATAAGCCTCCACTACTATAAATCAAAACATTAGATTTATAGAACCGTGCTGAGAACAAGAGAGTAAACACCATTGCAGCAAGCATGATTCCCATCGAAAGCCAAACTTGTAAATTACTTGCAACTCCTGTCGCAATCTGCATTGGCAGAACAAAACTAGAAATAAATGGAATATAACTTGTTACAGTCATCACAATATTATCAGGTTGAGAGGCAAAGATAATGGATAGCATATACCCCAATAAACCAATCATTGTTATTGGTGTTTGAGCTTTAGGCACATCTTCCACACGTGAAATCAGTGATCCAGATAGAGCAGCGAGGAAAGTAAACAGAAGAACTCCTAAAATTACAATAGGGATGACCAACCAAAACTGTCCCGTGAAGACTTCTTGAAGATTTAATCCTTGTAGGAGATGCCGAACCATATCATTATCCTTGAAAACGAGATAAGCTACCCCAATCTGAAAAACATAGGCCATAATATTCACCGTACAAACGAGTATAATCCCAACAAGCTTTCCATAAAAATGTGTTTCAGCTTTGACACTTGAAAGGATGACTTCCATAATACGTGTCCCTTTTTCACTTGCAATTTCTTGTGCAACAATACTGCCATAAGTTGCAACAAATATCCAAATAAGAATAATTAAAGCTGTAGCAATGGCCTGCCTTAAACCAGAATAATCCGTTCCCTGTATCCTATTTCCTTCCTCATCAAACTCCACATGTATAGGTTCTAATCGAGCTGGGGAAAGTAGATTGGCTTGCTCTTCTGGAGAGAGTCCTAGCTGAGTTGCCAAAGCACTCTGCTGTATGCTTGTGAGTGTTTGTGACACCAACATTTGAGTTGCCATATCCATTGAACGTGTCGTTTCTAAGCGTGCATGAATTTTTCCTTGATTTGACTCCAAGACTAAAATCGCTTCAACCTCTTCATCTTTGAGTTTATGATCAGCTTCTGAGCGATCCATCACCTTATAGTTAATTTCTCCTTTAACTTCATTAAGAGCAGAAGCGATATTTTTATTTTCCGTAACTACAGCGATGCTATCAACATTTCCTTGACCATTGTCCACCACTCTAGCAACCACATAGAAAACAAGCCCTATCAGTAAAGGAAGGAAAACCATGATGAGAAAAGAAACTGACTTAACATTTTTTCGAAAAACTTCTCTTACAATTATCCAGAATTTACTATTCATGTGTTTCACCTGCTTTCATTTTGAATATTTCTTCCAAACTTGGTGGTTGTTGAGAAAACATATGAATATAGCCTGATTTTGTGACATAATCAAAGACACCTTTTCCAGCTTCTTCATTTTCCAAAGTCAACTCATAAGTACCATTACGTTGTAAAAGTACTTCTTTTACCCCCTCAAGATGAGATAATTCTTCTTGTGATACAGGTGCTTCGACAAATACTTTTGTCCGGCCAAAACTCTGACGTACAGCATCCACAGTTCCGTCCAATATTTTCTTGCCTTCTTTCACCATAATCATCTTATCAACCATTTTTTCGACATTCATCATATTATGATCTGAAAAGACAACACACACTTTTTGGTTCCGAAGTTCAGCCACTGCTGTTTTTAATAACTCTGCATTAACTGGATCCAAGCCCGAAAAGGGCTCGTCTAAGATAACAAGCTTTGGTTCATGGATAAGCGTAGCAATAAGCTGAACTTTTTGTTGATTACCTTTTGATAGTGTTTTTACCTTATCTGTCCGTTTTCCTTTGACCTCAAACTTCTCCATCCAGTAATCAATTTTTTCATCAATTTCTTTTCTAGTTTTTCCTCTAAGCTGACCAAAAAAGCGCAGCTGTGACTCAATACTCTCTTTTGGATAAAGTCCTCTTTCTTCTGGTAAATAACCAATAATATCATAGTCCTTGCTGGACAGTGGGGATCCATTCCACAAAACACTTCCTGAATCTTGCGTCAAAAAATCCAGTATAAGCCGAAATGTTGTTGTTTTCCCAGCTCCATTTTGTCCGATAAAGCCCAAAATCTCCCCATCTTCTATGTTGAAGCTTAGGTCATCTACTGCAACAAGATCACCAAATGTCTTCCTAAGATTTTTTACTTCAAGCATTCCCTTCCTCCTTCTAAAAGCAAAGCGCTATCTTTTATAATTAGTATAACTTATTTCAACAATAAATTAAACTCAAAATACAGCAGAATTTATTTTTTCATCTGAATATTCGGATATTATCATCTCATGACAACTTTACTAATTTTCTTCTAAAGAAAGGTTTAAATAAAATGCCTCCAAGTGGGAGGCTTAGGAAAGGTCTATAGAGGTTGCTTGCTGGCTAGCATTAGCACCTTGAGGTGCAAGGATAGAGGCCTATCAAAAAAAGCAAGATGTTCTTGCTTCTCCTGTTTGCTATGGATTGATAAAGTAAACACCTGATGTTGAAACAGTACGTGTTGATCCCCAACCTCCATTAAAGTTTCCTTCAGAAATTACAACTTGACCATTTCCCAAAACTTGTTCTACAACGGCAACGTGACCATAAAATGAGTCAGCACCTTGAACCCCTGGAGGAAAGACAATAATGTTACCCGGAGCTGGACCTGCATTAGCATAAACTACCCAGTCTGCTGCATTGCCCATATAGGTTGGCATATTGCCACCAAGACGTTCCCATACATAAGCCGTACATTGCCCTGGTGGGTATGGGTTATTGCCAGGTGTTGGTGGTGGAGCTGGTGGACCTACTGGTCCAGGAGGTGCTGGTGGATTTGGCGGCGTAACTTCTGAGCCGCCTCCCAAGTCTGGTGTAGAAGGCTGCACTGGACTTGGAGAAGTTTCATTTGCCTTCTCTTGTTGCGCTACCATAGACTGTTCAGCAGCCAATCTTTGCGCCTCAGCAGCAGCCTGTGCAGCTCTTTCAGCTTCAGCTTTTTGACTAAGTAATTCTTGCTTCTTGCCTTCCTCAGTTGTTATCATAGCCTCATAATTCAACTGAGCAACCTTGAGCTGAGCTTCTTGAGTTGCTAACTCGTCTGCTTGACTTTCCAAGTCTTGCTGCAAGCGTGTGACCTTAGCATACTTGTTTTGGTTATCTTTTAGTTTATCTTGAATATCCTTTTGATCTGCCTCTTGCTGCTCAATCATCGACTTATTAGCACCAGCAACAGTTGCCATGGCAGTCATTTTTTGGATAGCATCTGTCAACGATTTAGAATCTAAAAGAGCAGAGATATAGTTTGTTGCTCCTCCTTCTGTTTGTGCACTGCGGGCTTGAGCTTCCAAGGCTTCACTGCGTTCTTGGATATTCTTATTTAACTCTTGAATTTGTTTAGACTGTTCCTTCTGTTGATTGGATAACTTTTCAACTTCCTCTTTCATTGAAACCTGTTTCTCTTTCAATGTATTGACTTGAGTCCCTACTGCCTCGACTTGAGATTGGGCTTGTGCTGCCTCATCTTTTACGGCTGCAATCTTTGAATCTTGCTCAGCAATTTGACGTTCTGTTGAATCAGCGTTTACGCTAGACAATGGAGCCCCTGCAGTCAAAACAACTGTTGAGAGCATCAATGTCGCAATCAATTTCTTTTTCATAAAAAGTAAAATCTACCTCCTCAAATTCTCTTGAATGAATATTACCATTTTATCACAATTGCTTTTATTAATGTAACAAAACAAAGGCTGTTGATTACATCAAAGTAACATTATATTTCTCAACGTAATATTTTCTTAATGAAATAAAAACATTTAATAAAAAAGATAATAAAACAAAAAAGCTTCAAAATGACTGAAGCTTTCATTTAAAAAAGACGATTTAAAATTAATATTATAACTGAGAAACTACTTCATCAACAAAATTTTCCACTTGACTGATCTGGTCTTTTGTTAGATCACCACCTGCAGGAGCGAAAAATGTGATGCCTTGCATGTTCATGTGTAGATCAAAGGATTTTTCATTAACTTTAATCCCCTTTTCTTTTGCTGCTGTGGTAATTTTTTTAATCGCTGATTCCAGATGACCAGAAGTAGAAAAAGCCACAATCTGCTTGATTTTTCCACTGTCTAGAGCCGCCAGATATTCTTTCATATCCTTGGTTACAGAGGCAAACCAAACGCCTGCTCCAAGAAACAGCACTTCAACTTCTTCTTCGAGTGGCTCTGAAATACGTTTCGCTTTAATATTGAGCTTATCTGCAATTACATCTGCAACTGCACGTGTATTTCCTCCACGTGATGCATATCTTACTGCATATTTCATTTTATAATTCCTCCTTTGTATTCTCATCTATAGCCTACCACATTTTGTTAATTATGTGAAATTTTTAGTTTGAGAAATTTAATCTTCTTCCCTTAACGTACTAAATCCGAAAGAAAAAAGCTTTTTCTATTTGAAAAGCTTTTCTATTATTTACTGCTTCTGCGTCTTCCTGTTGCCTTAACCCTTTGTTGTTGTGAAGTACGTGACAAGCGCGCTTTTTTATTTTCTAAAGATTTTCTGCCAGCTTCACGAACCATCACAAACTCTGGTAGCTGATTATATTTCATAGAAAGAACAAGTCCAAGACCGATAATATTACTAATGAGAGCCGATCCTCCTTGGGAGATAAAAGGCAACGGAATACCTGTTAACGGAAGCAAACCAATTGCTGCCCCAATATTTTCAAATACATGGAAGAGAATCATCATAATAATCCCCGTCGATATAAAGATATAAAATTGGTTATTGGACTGAAATGTCACACGAATCATGCGATAAATGAGGGCAAAGTAAAGTAAGATGACGAAAGTTGAACCAACGAAACCAAAGTCTTCTCCAATCACAGTAAAAATCATATCAGACTCACGAACTGGTACATTAACGTTTGCCACACCAAAACCACGTCCAAACAGACCTCCTACCCCAATAGCAATCAAAGCACGCGACTGTTGAAGTGAAAAACTTTGAGTGTACTCAAAGGGCTGCAGCCAAGCCAAGAAACGATTAACTTGATATTGACTAAATACATTTCCCAGCAGCTCCTGCCCTTGAGGATTCATAACCATGGCAACGATACCTGCTGCGACAAGTGCAACTGCAGCAAGAACAGGTAGGATAATTTTCCAAGATACACCTGACACTAAGACAATACCTGCTGCGATGGCTAAGAAAACCATGAAAGTTCCGAAGTCTTCCTGTAGTGCGGCAAGTACAGCTATGGGAAAAGTTGCTAAAGTAATCTTGCCAATCAAGATAAAGTCGTCCCTAATATAACGTTTTTTTAACTTGTTTTGAAAGGACACAACAATTCTTGCTAAAAATAATATATATGCTATTTTCATCAGCTCTGAAGGCTGGAAAAGGTTTGTATTGTGAAAGGCAATCCAGTTCTTGGCTCCTGTTAGATCATACACCGATTGGCTATAGAAGAATATAGGTAATACCATTAAAATGAGACCAAATCCATAAAAAACTGGTGTGAGGTTCCAAAGGAGTCTCGAATCCATATGCATCACAATCAAAGCTAAAATAACTCCGACAATAATCCAAGTTCCTTGTTGCCCCACCATCTTAACTGCTTGTGTCGGATAGTCATGGCTAACGGCAACCCAAATGGCATACAGTCCAATGGCTGTTAGAAGAAAGGCCGGTAAGATGAGCGCATAATCAATACGGCTGTCAAAACTTAGCTTACTTTTAGACTGCTTTTTCTTTTTCTTTATTGTATTTGTTTTATTGTTCAAAATGGAGCTCCATCACTAGAAAGTTTACTAGGTCTATTATACATTATTTATATAAAAATGGTTGCTTTCGCAAAACCATTTTTAAACATTATTTGAAGTCCTCTACTAGAAGATATTGCCAAGCAAATTCCCACCGAAAATCAAGGCATAGGAATAAAATAGAATCGGGAGTGGTTTGCATAAAATCATCACCCAATTAAAGAATTTCCAACTCATTCGCGTTTGACTCGCAATAAGAACAAGAGCATCATCTGGTGCAATCGGCGACAATATCAAGAGAAGGAAAGCGATATTAAAACGTTTCTGCCCCTTTTCCAACCAAGCCATATATTTATTGTAGGTTTTCTCTTTAACAAAAATTTGGACCAAAGATTGTCCGTATTTTCGGCCAAGGTGGAAAAGTATCACAGAACCTACAAGAATACCCAAATAATTATAAACAAATCCCCATACAGGTCCAAAAATCAGGACTCCCGCTGCTATAGTCAGTCCTCCAGGTATAATCGGAATAATAACTTGAATGATTTGCATGAGCAAGAATATAACAGGCCCCAGAATAGCATGAGCTGTTATTATGCGTTTTAAAATTTCTTGATCTTGGAAAGCACCCAAATGCCAGAGGTAAACACTACCAACAATAGTAGCAATAAAACCCAAAATAGTAATCACGTTAAAAACTCGTTTGGTATATTTTAAGACATTGTCGTTCATCTTCACCTCGTTTGTATTTTAGTTTACTCTTTCTCTTAAATAACTTTCGCCTTCTTCAATCCACATCTCCCTTTTATCCGCTAAGCTTTTAAAACCAATCTTGTCACGAGAATCTGTGAATCTTTTTTTGCGATAAAAATAATGGTTTTGTGGATGCTCCTCAAGACTTCGAATGGACAAACTGACTTTTCCATTGTACTCGTCAATGTCAATGATTTGCGCTTTTACATGCTGGCCAATTTTTATGACTTCTCGGATATTTTTAACAAAACCTGATCGTACCTCTGAAATATGAATCAACCCTTTATGTTCATTGTTTTCTCGATCTACAAATTTTACAAAAGCTCCATAGTCTTGCAAGCCGATAATTTCAGCGGTAACTTTGTCCCCAATTTTTACTGATTGATCCATCATTTTATTTCTCAATAATTTCAATGTTTTCAATAATAACGTCATCAACTGGACGGTCTTGTACGCCCACGTGCACAGCTGCAATCTTATCTAGAACTTTAAAGGAATTTTCATCTGCAAGCTGCCCAAAGACTGTATGGCGGCCATCAAGATGTGGCGTGCCACCTTGTACATAGACTTCAGCAATCTCTTCAGGCCAGCCTCCTTCAACCAAAGCCGACTTAGGATAAGGAAGATTTTGATTTTGCACGATAAAGAATTGACTTCCGTTTGTATCCGGTCCTGCATTAGCCATTGACAATGCGCCGCGGATATTAAAAACATCTTGTGAAAATTCATCTTCGAATTTTTCACCATAGATGGATTCGCCACCCATCCCCGTACCTGTCGGATCTCCTCCCTGAATCATAAAGTCCTTGATAATACGATGGAAAATAACGCCATCGTAATAACCTTTTTTACTCAGTTCAACAAAGTTTTTAACAGTCTTCGGAGCCAGGTCATCAAAAAGTTTCACAGTCATATCCCCATGATTAGTATGAATGATCGCTGTTGTTCCTTCATGTTTCTCAAGATTAAGTTGTGGGTAAGTCATTTGCTTCTCTTTTCTAAATTTTATCATAAGTCTCGCCAAGGAAACTTTCATTTTTGTAAGTTTAAAAGATTAAAAAACACTACTGTATGGCGCAAATTTCTGGAAAAATCTTCTAAGATACTTGGACAGTTACAGGTCCTCGTTTTTTAATCCTACAAAGTATCATCAACATAGCAAAAATTAGTTTTAATTTTCGAAACTTTTTAAACTAAACTTTTATTCTTCTATTATAACAGATATGGAGTGTTTTCGCTATTGGACATGCATGTTTAAACTACAGTAAGATAAAAAAATCTATCCGTAAGTGTAATATGCATACTAATCAACAAGCTTATGTTGAATCGCATAAATAGTCGCCTGTGTACGATCACTCACTTCTAACTTGTTAAAAATATTGGACACGTGTGTCTTGACAGTTTTGAGACTGATATAAAGTTGATCTGCAATTTCTTGGTTTGATAAGCCTTGGGCCAAAATTTTTAGTACTTCCATTTCCCTTTTTGAAAGCTCATCATAAAGTTCTGGCTTACGGTGCTTTTGTTGATTTATTTTTTCTTTAACAGCTTCTGATAATACATCCTGTCCACTCGCAACTTTACGGACAGCATTCGCAATTTCAGCGGCTTGGGATGTCTTTAAAATATAGCCTTTAGCCCCTGCAGCCAAGGCAGGAAAAACTTTTTCATCATCCAAGAAACTCGTTAATATCAGGATTTTCTGCTCTGGACTTTCCGCCAATATTTTCTGTGTCGCTCCAATACCGTCTAAGCGATCCATAACCAGGTCCATCAGTATTACATCAGGTTTTAAACTTTGGGCTTTGAGATATCCAGACTCACCATCTGCAGCCTCTCCTACCACTTCAATATCTGGTTGAATATTCATAAAGCTTGACAAACCAAGCCGAACCATCTGATGATCATCCACGATAAGTAATTTTATTTTATCCATTTTTTCCTTTTATCTTCTTAATTTGATTCACTTGTGGGATACGTATCTCTACGCTCGTCCCTTGATTTGGAGCACTGACTATCTTAACATCACCACCAAGTAAGAGTGCACGCTCTTTAATATTGACAAGTCCATAGCTGGCTGACTTACTGTTTTTAGTGTCAAAGCCAACACCGTCGTCAGTTATTCTTAATATTATATTATCATGTTGTTCCTTTAAGAGCACTTCAATATTATCAGCTTGCGCGTGTCTTAAGGTGTTACTCAGAATTTCTTGAGCCATTCGGAAAAGGTTATCTTCTATGTTTGATGAAGCTTGAATATCACTGAGTTTTACATTGATATTTGATGAAATTTTTGCCTGTAATTCGTCAGTTAAGGAATTCAGACCTGCTGCTAATGATTTGCCATCCAGTTCAATCGGTCTTAGATGCAACAATAAGGCTCGCATTTCATTTTGGGCTTCATGTAAGATTTTTAAAACCAGACGTGTTTGCGTTAAAATCTGGTCCTGCGTGAGATGAGTGGCTTCTGCCTCACTTCCTGTTACAGAGGATAAAATCATCGTTGCAGCAAAAAGTTCCTGACTCACTGAGTCATGAAGTTCACGCGAAATTCGCTTTCTTTCTGTTTCAATAATTTCTGCTTTATTGGCTGACTTCTGTGCTGATAATTCTTGGAGCTCTGTCGTCATTTCTTTTAAGCGCAAATAGAGTTCTTGCAGCTCCTGATTTTCTGGCTCTTGATTTTGACTAAGACGCTGAATGTCATCAAAGAAATTTTTCTTTATCTTACTGTTCTCTAAATAGTTAAAAAAGGTAAAGACTAATGCTAATAAGCCTGCTACGGAAAGAAAAATCCATATCCCATAAAAATTATTAACTTTCAAACCCACGAGATTTATTGTGGAAGCATCACTCGTGACTAAGAATAGTAGCGTATTAACCAAAACTATGATTATAAAAAGGACGGTAAAGGTTCTAATGATTGATTTTTTCATCCCTTAACCACCTCAATATTTCCTGTGTCTACTTGAATGTTGATACGGATACGTTTTTGACTTTCTTCTTTCATCTCAGAAAAATAGCGGAAATTTTTAGGATTAATTTCTGTTTCCTTATCAAAAATTTTGACAATACCATTATGAACTGTTATCTCTAAAGCAATTGCTACATCCTCGGGAACGATAATTTTAGTATTTCCTGCAGATTTTTTGATACTTAAGCTATTTCCTTCAGGTCTGAAGTTTACATCGTAAAGATCAATGACATCATTGCCATTACTGCGCGTAAGTTTTTCTGAACTTTCAGCATAGTTTTGCCCATAGTCAAAGCTTGAACCAGTTTCTGACTGCTTTTTCCATAAACTAATCCCTACAAAGAGAGGGAACAGCAAGGCCAGCCAGAACCAACCTGCTGTCAATAACATTACAGCAAAAAAAATCCAAAGCACTACTGAAACTGAGCGTAGAAAAATTATTTTTCTCGACAGAATACTGAAAGAGACAGCAAAAGCAAGTAGCAAAAGAAAGTAAGGCGATTTCATAATATGAAACAGCAAGGCAGCTATAATACATAGTTCAATGATGATGAAGGTTTTTATCTGTCTACTCATATCTCCATTTTACCAAAAAAAGACCTTGTTTCACTCGGTCTTTGGTCCTATTTTACAAGATATCATCTAACGGATACCTAGAGCGATGCGCGCATAGCGGCTCATTTTATCAACAGTCCATGCTGGATACCAGACGAGATTCACCTTAATCTCAGTTACTTCGTCAACTTCTTTAAGTGCATCATGAATTTGGTCTGTCAATACATCGGCTAAAGGGCAGCCCATAGTGGTCAAGGTCATTTTAACTTCGGTAAATCCATTATCCTCAAAAGAAATCTCATAAACCAAGCCCAGATTAATAATATCAATACCCAGTTCAGGGTCAATCACCGTTTCTAAAGCTCCTAAAATCTTTGTTTTAATTTCTTCAATTTGCGCTTCAGTGTATTTGCTTTCTTCGCTCATAAATTTCTCCCTGTTCTCACTGTAAAATCTATTTGACATTGTTATTCTATCATATTTTTCAAAATTTGACGAGAAGGATAGAGACAAATTTATTCACTATTTGCTTATGTATTTTTATATACAACGCGTCTAAAAAGTGCTATAATAAACTTTTAAAACAGGAAAGTAAAAATATAAGTTTCACAAAAGAAAAGGATTAAACGTTGGAAAATAGAAAAGAACGTACAAAAATGCGCCTTCGTGATGCAATGACTCAGTTGCTGCAAGAAAAAACATTTGACCAGATTACGACAACTGAACTTGTGAAAGTTGCAAAAACGAGTCGCAGTGGCTTTTATACACACTATCAAGATAAGTACGAGATGATTGACCAGTATCAAAAAACATTGCTCAATACCATTCAATACGTCTTTGAAAAAAATAATGGGGATTTGCAAAAAACGATGCTGGAAACATACGAGTTTCTCGATCATAACGAGATTTACGCTGCGCTTCTCTCCGAAAATGGCAGTAAAGAAATTCATCAATTCATGCAAGCCAAGTTAAAAAATATGATTGAACGCTCTATTCTTCCAAAAGATGCCAGAAGAAGTCACCTTGGCCAGCTCGGTAAAATCTATGCAGGAACTTATTATGCTCATGCAATTTTCGGGCTTACGCAAGCCTGGATTCGCCGGAAGCGTAAGGAAACACCTGAAGAAATCACCAGAATCCTTAGTCAACTCATTCACTAGCCTACAAAGAAAAGCGTCAACTCTTAGTTTGAACGCTTTTCATTTTTAAAGAGACTGGATACTTTTAAGTAAACGCTCAAGTCCTTCTTTGACCTTAGCTCTTGAGCAACCTATATTTAGCCGGAGAAAATTTGTTCCTGCTTGGCCATAGATTGCCCCATCCATAATTGCCACTTTTCCTACGTTAATCAAGGCTTTTTGCAAGTCTTCCATCGGGATTCGCAGCTCTGAAATATCAAGCCACAAAAGATATGTTGCTTCGGATTCAATCAGCTTTACCTGAGGCAACTTTTCTCGTAAAAAATTTCTCGTAAACACGATAGACTCATCCAAGTAGTCGTTGAGTTCTTCCACCCATTGACCAGCCGTTTTATAAGCTGAAACTGTTGCTTCCATGCCAAGAATACTGCAAGAAGAAAGACCATCTTTTTCTTTCAAGTGTTTACAAAATTTATCCCGAAGCTTGCCATCAGGAATCAGTAGATAAGAAAAAATTAATCCTGGAAAATTGAAGGTTTTACTCGCTGATGTGAGAAGAGCGATATTTTCCGTTCCATACCGTAAAATAGGATGGTGTTGTTTCCCTTTCCGAAGAATATCCATGTGGATTTCATCTGAAATGATAAACACATCATATTTTTGACACAGTAAAATTACTCTTTCTAATTCCTTGCTTGTCCACACACGACCTGTAGGGTTATGCGGTGAGCAAAAGAGCAAAATTTTATTCTGTGGTTCTGCTAATTTTTCTTCCAAATCTTGAAAATCAATTCTGTACTGCCCTTCTTGAAAAAGTAGGGGATTTTCAACATACAAACGTTCATTTGCCGTAACTGTCTTAGAAAAAGCATCGTAAGCTGGTGTTTGTACAACAACACCTTCTCCTGGCTGAGACATGATTTCAATCAGCTGTGAAAGGGAGTAAATAACACTTGGACTGTACAAAATCCAGTCTTCTTCTATCTTGAAGTCAAATTGCTTGTGGTACCAAGTTGAGACAGCAGACTTGAAATACTGGTGATTCCAACGCGTGTAACCATATATAGGATGCGTAAGTCGCTTTTGTAGTGCTGTGTTCACTGTCTCAGGAATTGCAAAATCAGTATCTGATATGGTAAAAGGAAGTAAATCCTTCTGGCCAAACCGATCCTCTACAAAATCCCACTGGGTACAAAACGTTCCTTTGCGATCAATTATTCTATCAAATTCTGTCATATCAATAAATAGTAAAACAAGACTTTCTGCCTTGTTTTACCTTTCTCCTTCTAAATCAAATTATCCAAATCATTTCGAACAGTTGTTACTTTTGTCCCGATGATAACTTGGACACTTGTATCATCCAAATGTACGACACCTAGAGCACCTAAATCTTTTAGCTTATCATCTTCAACAATGTTACCGTCATTCAAAATCAAACGAAGACGTGTAATACAGTTATCCAAAGTGACGATGTTTTCTTTTCCACCAAGAGCAGCTAAGATTGCTTCTGCATTATAACCTGAGGTATTTCCTGAGTGAGCCATTTCTTTGTCTGAATACTCTGGCTCTATAACTGCTTCACGTCCCGGTGTTTTCAAATTTTTCCAAAGAATAACTTTTTTGAATGTAAAGTAGTATGCTGCAAACCAAAATGCACCAACAAGAGGAATCAAGAACCACTGTGTATAAGAGCCTTGCATCACTCCGAAGATAAGGAAGTCAAGAACACCACCGTCTGTATTTCCGATTGTCACGCCTAAGAGACTCACAATCAATGCACCAAGACCTGTCATGATAACATGGAAAATCCAGAGGAATGGACTGATGAAAAGGAAGAGGAATTCAATTGGTTCTGTAATACCTGTAACAAATGTTGCAATAACACCGGAAATTAAGAGTCCTTTTATTTTTGCGCGATTTTCTGGTTTAGCGGTACGATACATCGCAAGGGCAGCGGCCGGAAGACCGAACATAAAGGTTGGCATCTTTCCTTGTGACAAGAAAGCAGTTGCTGAACCTGAGATAGGTAGGCGATTAGAGAGCTCTGCATAGAAGATATTCAAAGCGCCATACACTTCTTGTCCATCAATGAGTGCTGAACCTCCAGCCTGAGTGAAACGAATAGTAGCCACCAAGATGTGATGCAAGCCAAAAGGTAAAAGCAAACGTTCGCCAGAGAAGAAAAGGAAAGGTCCGAAGATACCTGCACCTTGTATCAAGCTCCCCACCTGTTGGATAAGAAGAGCAAAGAGCGGCCAAATTACAGGAATAAGCAAACCAACTAACGCCATTACTAGAGCTGTAATAATCGGGACAAACCTTGATCCCCCGAAAAATGCAAAACTATCTGAAAGTTGGATATTGTAGAACTTCTTATGGAGATTGTAAACAATAATACCAGCAATGATACCTCCAAGAACTCCCATTTCGATAGTTTGAACACCTAAGGCCATTCCTTGCCCTGCTTTTTGCATGAGTTCTGCATCCGCAAGTTGTCCACGTTCTGTTAAAAAGAAATTAATCGAGAGGTTCATCACCATGTAGCCTACAAACCCAGAAAAAGCAGCCACTCCCTTTTCTTTCTTTGCCAAACCTAAAGGAATTGCCATCGCAAACATCACTGGAAGATTACTAAAAGCAAACCCACCAATTGCGGAAAAGAAACGGAAAATAACTTGGAGTACTTCGTTGCCTAAGAATGGAAAAGCATCAATAGTAGATTTGCTGGAAAATGAACTTCCCAAACCTAAGAGTAAGCCCATAAAGGCCATAAGGGCAACTGGAAGCATGAAAGTTTTCCCTAACTCCTGAAAGAAGCCTCCCAAGGCAAATTTTTTCTTTTTCTTCTGAGGTTCGGAAGTCTTTGTTTTAGCTACTCCTTTTACAATGGCTTCACCAATCGGACTTCCACCTTTGACCTTTCCTACCTCACTGATCTGGAGTCTTTCCAGTTTTTCAGCTGTATTAGTAATGACTACGATAGCTGTTTTTTTAAGTCCAGCTTCTTCAACAGCTTTCCAATTTACGCGTCCAATAGCTTGTCCAGCTTTTACACTGTCCCCTTCTTTAATGTGAAATTCAAATACTGATTTGTCAAGGCTGACTGTATCAATACCGATATGAAGCAATACCTGCAAATCATCTGCTGTATCAAATCCTGCAGCATGCCCTTGAACCATTCTTACTCTGCCAGAAACAGGAGCATATATGGCTTCTCCTGTAGGCTCAACTGCATAGCCCTCCCCCATCGTTTTCTCAGAGAAAATCGGATCTTTAACATGCTCTAGTTTAAGGATTTCCCCATCAAAAGGAGCATAGAGATTCTTTTGGTTACTCATTGTTTAACCTACCTTTTTATTTTTGTTATAAATAAATATTACCACAATGTAAAACGCTTTCAACAAAACTACTAAAAAAACACTTTTCCTTCGAAAAGTATATTTTTAAATGTGTAAAATTCCACGATAGGCATAATAAAGCGACTGTAAAATCAAGAGTAAAGGCGTTTTATCAGTTGTATTATAACCGTTCACCTCCTCTTCTTCCGTTAAGCAAAAGAGCGAAATGTCTGAGAGTTGAACTAATCTGTTCCCCTTTAGATTAGTAAGGCTAACAATTTTGTGCTTGTTCTCCTTAGCCAGTGCCGCTAATTCTAAAACTGACGGTGTTTCGCCAGATAAGGAAACAAAAAAGAACAGCTCACTGGATGAGCTCAGAATTTTCTTTTTCATCTCCTGCTGATATTCAAAAAATTGAAACTTATTATCCAAAGCAAAGAGACTTTTCACATACATTTTAGTTAAAAGGCCTGTCTGATCCAAGGCATAAAAATTGACAAATTTAGCTTTCTGCATGAGCTGCACGACTTTCATCTCTCGTTCTTTATCAATGAGATCAAAGTTTTTCAAAAGAATTTCCTTGTGAGAGCTCGTTACTTCCGGAATTGCTAACTCTTGCTTGAGATTTATTTTAAACTCAGAAAAATTATCATAGCCTAATTTTTTACAGAAACGTGTAATGGTATTAGGTACGGTATAGAATTTTTGTGATAAGCTAACAATTTTTGTTTGACTCACTTCTTCCTTATGTTTCAGAATATAGTTTGCTAAGTCTTCCTCTAGCTCTGTCAATCTATTTTCTTTATTCTTTATACGTTCCTGAAAACTCAGCATATTTATTCCTCTTCATCCGTTTTTGATGCCTGCTTATTTATCTTTTATTCTATCACAGAACCTTTTTAAATCAAAAATGCTTTAATCACAAGTAAGTGTCAACTGAACTGCTCTAGTAAGTTTTGTTTTTATGACAGAATAATTTTTGTGGCGTTTAATGGACGGTGCGCCGACTGGAGATGATGCTTATGATATTTGTGTGAGCTAACCTCACAAAACATAAAGGCGATAAATTTGTCAGTGTATCAAGCATTGTCATTAATGATTGCATTTGCAACATTAATACTCATGCTCAATGATAGGAACAACAAAAATAACGTCCAACTTTAGCCAGTATTGACGTTATTTTAACATGAATATTAGGTTACCGTTCTTAAAACGGCTACATGGGACTTATTGACGTAAGTCCTTTTTTGATGCCTCGATTATGTCATATTTAGATTTTAAAGTTCAACAGTTCAAATCCAACTGCTCCCTTTTTTAATTTCCAGATTTCACTGTCTTTTATAAGTCATTTTAACAAAAAGAAAAACCGCTCAACAGGGCGGTTAGACAAGTCAAAATTATTTACGGCGTTCTGGGATACGAGCCGCTTTACCTTGCAATGCACGCAAGTAGTAAAGTTTAGCACGACGCACACGACCGTGACGGATAACTTCGATTTTTTCAACACGCGGAGTGTGAAGAGGGAAGATACGTTCTACACCCACACCGTTTGAGATTTTACGAACAGTGTAAGTTTCTGAGATACCAGAACCTTTACGTGCAATAACGACACCCTCGAACATTTGGATACGTTCGCGAGTTCCTTCGACAACCTTAGCGTGAACACGTACAGTGTCTCCTGGACGGAATTCAGGGATATCTGAACGAAGTTGACCTGCATTGATAGAATCGATCAATGAAATAGACATTTTTTTCTCCTTTTGCTTATCAATAAAGCCACTGGCCCAGCGGATAAACAGTTTTATTTATGCCAAAACGGCACTTGTCATATTCTATCAAATTTTCTCTTTCTTTTCAAGCATTTTTTCTGGAATTTTGCTAAAAACCATCGTGAAAACGGTCTGATTATTTTCACTTTTGACATCGATTTGACCTTGGTGTTGTTCAACAACGGTCTTGACAATAGCTAAACCAATACCATGAACCCCTCCTGCACCTTTGTAAAAACGTTCAAAAATATGTGGCAAGGTCTCTGGATCAATGACAGCCCCATCATTTGCAACTGAAATGAGAACTTCACGCCCTTTATTTACACATGTGAGCGTAAGTTCTGTTTCCACATAGCGCATAGCGTTTGAAACCAGATTACTCACTGCTCGACGTAAGGCCTTATAGTTACAGGTTAGCATGACTGCTTTTTTATCGAAGACGCTTGTTATCTTCACGCCTCTTTGCTCTGCGAAGATTTCTTGTTCTTTAACAATATCCTGCATAATTGCTCGGACATCTTGACGCTCCATTTCTTGCTGCCCCCCTAGACTATCAAGACGTGATAGAGTCAAAAGATCTTCAACCAGCTCACTCATACGGTCGGTTTCATAAAGAATCGTTTCGCTCGCCTTTTTGGGGTCCATTACTTCATAAGAAATCCCCTCTGCATAGCTCTTAATCGCCATAAGAGGTGTACGGAGCTCGTGCGAAGCATTTTGAAAGAAAAGCTTTTGATTTTTATCATTATTATCGAGCTGTCTTGCAGCCACATTCATATTATGAGCTAAGGTAGCTAGTTCACGGTCTTGGAAGCTTCCCTTGTATTCAGTAAAGTCTCCTTGCCCAATCCGTGTCGCAAATTGCGCTAATATAGACAATGGTTTAATCAGTCTTTGCGTTACAAAAGTTACGGCCAAACTTAAAATTAAGATGACGGCTAGAGCAACTGAAACCAAAAATAGATTCACCGAGTTAGTAAAATTAATAATCCCTGTGATATCAACATACAACACTTGATAGAGTCCAGATTCTTGACGACTCGCTTCGATATAAAAAGTGCTCCCTGATATATCAAGGCGGTAATTTTTTACATTATCAAGTGAAACTTTTTGGCTTTTCAAGGCATGAGCAATATGATTTGCTGTTTCTTTCTCAAAGTTGCCTACTTTTTCTAAATCCTGAACTTCATACTTCTCATTAATATTAAAAGCAACAGGATGTGTATTAAAACTCCCACGAGGCGCATCTTCTAGATTAATAGATATACTGCCTGAGGGCGAAGTGGCTTGTGCTTGATAACTTCTAACTTGCGCTAACTGACTGGAGGCTGAATTACTGATATAGTTATTGATTAAGACATTAAAAATTAAGATAATCCAGAGAAAAGCAAAGAAGACAAAACCAATATTTGTAAGAAGCAAGCGCGTTTTAATACTGAGTGGTTTTCTCCTCATCATATTTACTCCTTACTCTGTTTCTTCATTTTTTTGTTTTTCAAACTCAATACGGCGGAAAATTGCTTTGACACGCATGACCAGCTCCATTGGACTAAAAGGTTTCGTAAAGTAATCATCACTTCCCAAGTCCAGTCCTGTGGCATAGTCTAAATCACTGTCACGTGCAGTCAACATAATAATCGGAACTATACTTTGGGCACGAAGGGCTTTTAAGATTGTAAAACCGTTTGAACCAGGCATCATGACATCCAAGATAACAAAGTCACTTGGTTGTTGATTAAAACGCTCCAATAGCAAATCTCCTGTCGGAAAATCTTCTACTTCAAATTCTTCTTTTTCCAAAAAAGCTTTAATTGCTAAGCGAATATTATCATCATCATCCGCAATGTATATTTTTTTAGTCATTAAATCTCCTCCTCATTTATCATATCTACTAATTCATGAATAAGATACATCCGATTATCCAGCGCATGGATTTGTTCTGCGCATACTTGAAGCTCGTTGCTAAGGTGGTCTGGCATTTCCCCACCATACTTATAACGAACCTTGTGTTCCAATGTCGCCCAAAAGTCCATTGCTGACGTACGAAGTTGTATCTCTACGCGGCAAGTTTGGTTGTCAAAAAGGGGACCAAGATAAACTTCCAAAATCATATGATAAGAACGGTAGCCACTTGGTTTCGGATGCTCCAAATAATCCTTTTCACTGATAACCTTAAAGCCTTCTTGACTTTTGATAATATCCACTATTTCGTAGATATTTTTGGCGTAAGCGCAAATGATTCTTACTCCTGCTATGTCAGATAAATATTGTTCAGCAGCTTCTGCTGTCACGGGTAAACCTTTTTTCTTCAACTTACCCGCAATACTTTCTGGGGATTTTATCCTCTTCTTGATGTGCTCGATCGGATTAACCGGTTCATAAGCGTTATAGTAGGCATTGAGATTAGAAAATTCGGTCATTATGACCGCTAAGGCGCATTCGTATTTGACTAGATTTTGCTTAAGTTTTTCAAATTCTTCTACTTCAAAACGAGTATTCATTATTTCTTTATTCATGTCCCATTCCATTCTTGAAAGAGTTTTCACATACATTCATTATAACAAAGACTGCAAAATTTATCAGTTTTAAAGTCTCTCTTCTCCTTCCTTTCTTATTCTTAAACTCTCAGTTAAAACGAAAAGAGCTTTCGCTCCTTTTCCATTACTTATGTATTTTAGCTTAAGCTATGCTTGATGCATAACAAGAAAATTATACGCCATCCATCTTAAAGTCCACTCAATTGAAACTTATCTTTTTCTAAAAGAGGGAAAGTTTGTATATTCTTTTATTGTTTTGAACATGCTGATTACTGCTTATATGTTTGAATTCCATGCTCCGTCTTGGTCGCGGAGGATTATGGATAAAGCTTGTGGAAATACACCGGCCGCATTAGTCCAATGTGTTACAACATTAAATGTGCCACTAGCAGCTGCAGCATCTGGTCCCGAAAGCATCCATGAATGTGTCTCATTAAACGGTGTTCGTGTCCATCCGCCAGTCATATTTCTTGAATTCATTGTTGGAAAGGCCTTCCCAGGACCCGAAAGATGGTTGACTTCCGCTACAGAAAGGGCAAATGCCTTCTTCTCGCCGTTAGGGTCCACCTCCGCAAAGTCATTTTTCAAAGCATCCGTAAAAGCTGGATGTTCAAAGTCTAGAATAAAGGCTCGTGGCGTGCCTACAACTGGCATCACCCCACTAGGCCATCTTGCATCATTCGAAAACCAATTAAGAAAAATATACGCATCAGGACCTGCACCAGTAAATTCTTTTTGTACAGGTTGTACTTGGCGTTGTATAACGCTGGGCAAGTTATTATACCAGTTCTTAGCAGCACTGTCTAAACTTGAACCATTATATCCTTCAACTCCCAAGATAGTATTCCATGGAGTAGTAATCTGATGAAAATTAGCAGTTTGTACCAAATGATTTCCATCCCCCTTGTTCTCAAGATAGCGGTATTGCGTGCCACGCATCGAGAATGTCTGCCCCGGCTCCATCTCACCAAGGATAGGTAAGCCATTACGTACTTCATCCACTAACTGTTTGGCAAGGTCGCTATGGTTTTCTGGGGCTTCTTCCCAAAGGGCAGACACATCACCATCTGTGTTGGCGACCATATTGGCAACGGCCTTAATCCCGTAGTAATAATCTCCCCGAATCCCGCTCGTAGAAAAATTAGCCTGATCGAGGAGGAAAGAGGTCGCTTCCTCTGGAAAGAGTAGGTTGGCCCAGTAAGCCCAGCCTGTCTGGGGATCCACCACCCAGAAGTTGCCGACACGGTCTTGAACGGGTAGGGCATTCCACTGACTGAGCAACATGACCGGCTGGTCTTGGATGACGGTTTGGCGAGCCGTGTGTGTCCCGGCTTCTGTATCGGGCGGTGTTCCTAGGAGCGAGGTGGCTGTGCTGCCGCTGTTCCAGTAGCCATCTGTCCCATTCCCGGGATGTGTAACCCCTGTGGCATCTGCGCCGGCATTGGTTCCGTTAGGGCTAGCCGATGTATCCGCCTCTTCTCCCGACTGGGTCCAGTCACGCCCGTCTCCTGCGGCTGCTGTCTTGTGGTCATCGCGGGCGCGGTTAAAGGTCGGCATGAAGTAGGGAGCATTCAGCTGCCCAGAGCCGTCTGTGGCTGCTCGGGGATTCCAACCGACGGTCCAGCGGGCCCGGGCATTGAAGACGGCGCCCGGTCCGACACGTTGGCCGACTGTATTGCCTGAGGCTTCTGGTGTCCAAGGCGTCCATGTGCCCGTGTCTTCTTTGATGGGTTGGACTGCGTTACCGTCTTCCACCTCTTGCGGGTCGGCTTGGACTAGAGATTCGCCATTAATTTCCATGTATTCGAGGAGTTTTACGCGCACCAAGATAGGAGCATCGCCAAAGTTCTCGGCGAAGACATCCTTGTTGCCTGAGGCACGGTCAAAGTAGTCGTGTAGGCGGCCTACTTCTTCGAAATTAATATTTCCACTTCGGTCATTGATGGCCCGCTGTGTAAAGGAGAACCATGCAAAGGTACCCGAAATCAATAACAAGACTGACAGTATGACTAAAAGGATGCCTAGTTTTCTCTTTTGTTCCATTTCTATTTTTCCACCTACTCCATAAATATGATGTAACAAAAGAAATCTTTTTGTTACAAACTCTAAGAGTATTAAAAAAAAAAAAAAGAAAATGAAAGTGAAATAGTATTTAGATGAGGAGAACAAAGCTTCTTAAAATGAGCGTAATACATCTAAAAGGCTATGGTTTAGGTGTTTCACGGGAGTAGAGCAAGGAGATTCAATCACTGGCCTATCATTTTTATAAATTACTGCAGCTATAAAAAAATGGCAATAGATTTTTCATCTAGAGCCACAAAGTTTACAGAGCACTGTAATTTTTATATGTTGAAATAAATAAGAAGGGCTAAGAGAGACAGGACTGCCGTAACAGTCCAAAACACGATATCAATCTTCCACTCGCTCCAACCCTTTCCTTTGCCCGAAAATCCACCAAGTTCAAAGTGGTGATGAATGGGGGTCATGCGGAAAATACGTTTCCCATGTGTCAACTTAAAGTAAGAGACCTGCATCATGACGGAGACTGTTTCTAAGATGTAGATAAAACCAATCAGAAGAAGGGACCACTCTGCATGCAGCAGGATGGAAATCATGGCAATAAAACCACCAAGGGCTAGACTTCCAACATCTCCCATAAATATCTTCGCAGGCTTGTGATTGAAAATAAAGAAAGCAAGTAAGCCACCAATAACAGATAAGAGGATAAGAAGTACATCATACCGTCCCTGCGCAACAGCTATGACAGCATAGGCACTTAAAGAAATAGCAACCGTGATACTTGCTAAACCATCGATACCGTCTGTAAGATTCACAGCGTTTGACCAGCCAACGAGCCAGAAAATAATGAAAATGGCAAAGAACCAGCTCAAATCAATTTTCCAGCCCAGAATATTGAGAACATTTGTACTGTCTACTTGCATCAAAATCAAATAAGAAACGATACCCGTAGCGATTTGTGCTATAAGTTTGTGGCTGGCTTTGAGACCCCCATGATTTTTTTGACTAAAGACTTTCATGAAGTCATCTAAAAAACCAATCAGCGCGTACATTGCTAAAACCCACCATGCTGTAATAAACATGGGTGTGAATTGGCCAAAGGTGAGAGCGAAGACGGCTGAAACGAGGAGCGCTGAAACGACAAATACCAGCCCTCCCATCGTTGGTGTACCTGCCTTACTGGCATGTTGTTTTACTTCTTCAAGCGTGGGTTGTCCCCCAAGTTTTTTCTTGTGAAAAAACATAATAAAGCGTGGAATTCCAATCATGGTTAAAACCAGCGCAACTAGAGCTGCTAAAAATGCAGTGATTAACATAGTGCCTCCGACTGTTACTTGGAAACTTTGTTTCCTTTTTTATAGTTAGAGCTTTCCTAGCTCAAAATTGAAAGAGGCGAAAAATTTCGCCTAATTCATTGTCACTGTGATTGTTTGATTATCTTTAAGTTTGGTTCCCATCACTACACTTTGTGTGTTAACATGGTTACCAGAACCTTGATATTCGACTTTCAAGTTATACCATTTGGCCAGCTGTTCAACTTGCTCTTTAGACCATTTGAACATATCGGGCATGAAGTGATCCCCATCAGTGAGGAGCATGACAGGTGAATTTGCCTTGACTTCTTCACCTTTAGGTACAGATTGGTCAGTTATTTTCGTCCCTTGACCTATAACGACCGGTGCTAAAAGATTACGACGGAGCTCATCTGAAATCTTACCAGGTGCTTCCCCTTCATAATTTCCAATAGTAACTTTACCCTCTTTTAAATTAGCCATATCTGATGCAGCTGCATCCTGATTCTTGATTTGTTCTGCCCGTGTCATCAATGGGTTGGCAACATCTGAAATGTAAGTCAACGACCAAGGATTTGACGGAATTTTAATATTCATGTAGAAGATAAAGTCGGGATTTTCTGGTGGATACATGGCTACAGCAGAATAAATATTGTCTTGCATGCCTTTAAGATATCCTCCCGTTTCTGATGCAATTTGTGCTGTCCCTGTCTTCACAGCCATAGTATTCCCATTAACCATAAAGAGTGGACCAGGAGAATGTCCTTGCGATTCGGTAGTGAGATAAGAAGTTCCCCATGTTGGATCTGTGTTAACACCAACCATTAAATCTTTTGTTTTGTTCACAGCATTTTCAGAAACTGGTCGCCCAATCACTTCTGTCTGATTTTTCAAATAAGTGTTGTTGTCTTTATTTACAATCCTATCAACAATGTGTGGCTCAAGCATTACGCCTTTATTGGCGAAACTGGTCCAACCACGCAAAAGCTGGATTTGAGTTGTACTGATCCCTTGTCCAAATGAAGATTGGACTTGAGATACTGGATTACTGTCGTCAGGAAGTGAGCCGAACTGCTCTCCGCCCATACCGATACGTGTAGGTATACCAAATCTAAAACGACGCAAATAGCTGTCCCAGAGATTATTTCCCATATTTTGGACAATTCGTGTCATTCCTGTATTACTTGACATCATGAAGCCTTCAGCGAAGGTAACTGTGGATGGTAATTTAAAGCTGCCATCTTCAGTCTCATTGGCATCCCAGTCATTAATTACAACATCGTATAAGTTTACACGGCGATAGTAAGAAGCATTCAAGTCCACCTTATTACTATCCAAAGCTGAGGCCATGAGGAAAGTTTTCATGACTGATCCAGGTTCAAACTGCGACTGATAAAGCATACTATTTTCCGTAAAATGCGGCTGTTCCCGCGTTGCCTTATCATTAAAGTTATTGGAGCTAAAAGTCGGGCGTTGCGTTGTGGCTAAGATATCTCCTGTATGCGCATCCATCAGTGTAGCTGAGAGCTGCTGACCTCCAGACCTTTTCACGGCTTCATCCATGAGTGTTTCTAGAGTGCTTTGCAAACGTGCATCCAAGGTTGTATAAATATCCTGACCATTTTTGACTGGTTTGCTTACTGTTGTTGTTCCAGGTAAAGGACGGCCATAACGATCTTTTTCATAAGTTTCTTCGCCATTGCTGCCACTCAAGATATCGTTAAAGGAAGCCTCTAAGCCATTAATACCAACCAAACCTGAGTTTGGATCACCTGGTGTTTTCTGTTGCGCAATACCAATAAACTGTGAAGCATAATTAGGTTCTGGGTTTGAGCGCGTCACATTGGCTGTGAAACCAATCCCGACTATGCCTGCATCTGCCGCATCCTTTTTCATCTGCTCCATCTTAGCCAGAGGAATTTTGGTTCCTGCCGATCCAAATTGGACTTGTGCTTTACCTGAATTTAATTGTTGTTCAATGAGTTTTTTGTCAATCCCCAACTCTTTATTTAGAAATTCTGTAACTTTTGGGAAGTCTGCCTTATCTACATAGAGCTTATTGTTGTTGTTGTCAACTTGTGCTTTATCAAGGACCGCATAAACAGTGTAATCACTGGCATCTACAGCCAGAGGGACACCATTTCTGTCGAAGATTGTTCCACGTTTAGCATAGACAGTGGTTGTATTTAAATAATTCGTTTTGGCCATTTCGGAGAGGTTGACACCACCGATTTCGTTCACTGTAATAATCCAGACAAAGCGGAATATAAAAATCGCAAACAGAGCAATAGCTACCAAAAATAGACTTTTACCTACACGTTTACGATTTTCTTCAGGCCTTTGATGGCTTTTTTTCGCTTTTTTCGAAATACGTCTGAAAGGAAGGGTAATTATTCGAAAAATATTTTTCATTTTGTCGCTTTCAATACATTATCAGAGTTGTAGGAGATACCATGGTCATCTATAACTTTTTGAAGTTTGTCTTGAGAGGTGAGCTCCTGAATTTTCTGATCATATTCAGAATTTTTTTGTTCTTTAGCAGTAATCTGACTGTTATAGTGCAGAGTTCTACTTTCTACTTCTTGCGTTTTAGTTTGGATGAAGAGCTGAGTAACTGCCAGAACTAATGCGACAATTACCATAGAGAGATAAAATACTTTTTCAACTCCAGAAAAGCGTTTAAATTTTTTAGCTAAAACTTCTGGTGCCAATGAATCTTTTGAAATTGCATAGCTGTCCTTTTTGGCTGCTGTTTCAATATCAAAATATTCTTTAGGTTGTGCGGCCATATTTTTCTCCCCTCTCTAATTCCATACTTATTTTTTTCAGATGTTAATTTCTTTGTTTTTCTGCTACACGAAGTTTAGCACTGTGCGCACGGTTGTTAAGCTTAAGTTCTTCGTCACTTGCAAGAATCGGCTTGCGATTGACCAGTTTTAGTTTGGCTTCCATATCTTTTGGAAGCAGCGGCAATCCTTTAGGGACATTAACGGTGCTGTATTCTTTAAAAATTGTTTTGGTCAAGCGATCTTCTAAAGAATGAAAGGTAATCACGCTGATCCGTCCGGAAACGTTAAGCAAATCAATTGCTTCTTCTATTGACTCCTCTGCTGCTCCAAGCTCATCATTCACTTCAATTCGAATTGCTTGAAAAATGCGTTTAGCTGGATGTCCTTTTTTCTTAAGTTCTTTTTGTGGAAGTGCAGACTTGATGATGTCTGCCAATTCCGTTGTCAACTCAATAGGTCTAAGCTTACGGGCTTGTTCAATCTTTCGCGCCACCTGCTTTGAAAACTTTTCCTCACCATAACGGTAAAAAATTCGGACCAAATCTTCATAAGGGTAATCATTGACCACCTCATAAGCAGACAGTGCCTGAGACTGATCCATTCTCATATCTAAACGCGCTTCTTTTTTGTAGGAGAAACCACGCTGGCTGTCATCAAACTGTGGACTAGATACACCTAAATCATAGAGTATACCGTCAATTTTTGTAATCCCCTGCTCTCCTAACTTTGAGCGCAAGTAGCGGAAATTACTTTTTATCAGAGTAACTTTGTTCTCATCCAAAGCCGTTTTCAGACGAACTTTAGCATTTTCATGCGCTGCATCATCCTGGTCAAAGGAATATAGATGCCCTGTTGTCAACTTACTCAAAAGATATTCACTATGTCCTGCCCCTCCAAGGGTTGCATCAACATAGATGCCATCAGGTTTAACCTCAAGCATATCAACAGTTTCGTGTAGCATTACAGTGTCATGCTTGAATTCCATGTTTACAAGTTTACAGGCAAAAAGCCCCTTCCTTCCCTAATAGCTAATATTCATTATAACATTTTTCTCGAAAATGTGTAGTAGTTTACAACCTATTGTAAACTTTTTTTCTTGCTGCCCCTCAATGCTTTGTTTTCTGGCGCTTGTACAGTGCATTTGCCATTTTATAAAGGAGTTTATTTACGGGTAAGTCAAATTCACCTACGTATTCTTCAATTCGTGGATTAAAATGCTTTTTAAATTTCAAGAGTCCATCTTTTTCTGAAAGAGAATTTTCTAGTCCCCCCATATTCAGTGTGTTTGCTCCATTTTTGAAGGCATGTTGTATCGTTTCAAACCATACTAAGTACGAAGGGTAATATTTTTGAAATGCAGTATCTGTTCCTGCATAAAGTGTCTCTGCTGCACCAAAAGCATTGATAGACAAGGTTCCTGCTACAGGAATGATTTCTCCTTTTTCAGCAATGAAGGCTGAAATATCAGAAATGTTTTTTTCAGCAATTGCAAGTTCTTCACTTAAAACTTTGAGACGTTTTTCATTTTTGGCTTTTGTTTGATTAGCCTTAATTTTTGCCACGTTGACTTCCATATCTTTTTTAACTTTAGCCATATCAAATTTCACCAAAGTTATAAAAGCATCTGAGCCATAAGTGTCCAAAAGTTTGGTGTAATAATCTGCGTCACGAAGGTTCACATTCTTACGTGCCTCAGTTTTTTTCATTAATTCAACAAAAGCAGGAACTAACTCCTTTCCACCAAAAACAATTTCTGGATAAGAATTTCGGGCCTTGCGAATAAATTGACGTGTTTTTTTGTCCAGAGTTTCTTCTGAAAAATCTTCCCTATAAATGACCGCATTGTAACGCGGTTGGATCGTATCATGCATCTCTGTCGTACGTCCAGTGTATTCCACACCAGAATTTGTTAAATTTGTCATGATATCATAGGCGTCATCAAATTTGTAGGCAGGATCAAATTTGATAAAAAGTGCTCTTTGACTTTTACCAAATTTCCTTAATTCTAACAAAACAAACTTTAACAAAGCTTTATCTGTGTAATCCATCAAAATACCACGTGGAATATACAGCATTGTAAAACCAAGTGGAAGAGGTCGAATCAAGACCATACTGCTCGCAACCAATTCATCCTCTTGATAAAATCCAATGATTTCTGATTTCCAGCTGCTCTTGATTGTGGCCCATTTTGAAGTTTGTAAGAGGTTTGGCATGCCGGAGGCAGCAACAAACTCATCGTGAAGGTGAGCGTCAAGCCCAATTTTTACTGTATACATACTTTTATTCTATCAAAAATTATTAAAAAAAAACAGGCTCAGCTTGAGCCTGTGCAAACAACTGGGGTAGCTGGATTCGAACCAACGCATGAGGGAGTCAAAGTCCCTTGCCTTACCGCTTGGCTATACCCCATTGCCTATCTTTCGACAACAGTAAGTATTTTATCAAATTTATTCATGGATTTCAAGAATTTACTTTTTTTTCAAAGAAGAAGCAAGATTTTTGTCCCTTCTGTTTTTATATATTTTCAAACCATAAACTTTAAACTGACTTATTCTGCTTTTCAAAATTCAGAAACTGAGCTTTATTCATGTGCCTCCATTCCTGTGGTTGCAACTTCTATCGCTGTCCTTTTACCTGTCCTTTCACATGAATAACTTTGCTTTTCAAATTCTTTTGTCCAATTGTTCGTCATGAACTAAAAAGAAGCGCCCGACAAAAAACTTTGTGTGAACGCTGTCGCTCATTTATTTTTATCTTTTGAAAAATATGGAGGCCTCGAAAAATTCGTTAACCCACCTTGACTGATTGGCGAATGAACTTCAATATCGGGGGGATTCATCTTCATCATAGGTTTTACATTATTATACACCTAAATTATAAGCTTTTATTGCTTCTTCCAGTGCCTCAGAAAACTCACGGGTAACAGCAATTTCTTTTCCCGAACTTACAGCCACGAAGCTGCCATTTTCCTCAGTGATTTCAGCAATAATTTTTTTCCCTGATTTTACTTGAACACCTGTTTCTGTATCAATAATTTCAATTTCTGTATCTTTTTTCTTAGGCATAATCAGTCTCCTTATCATTCTTTTTGAGGCACTTTCCTCAACTGTTCAATGATACCATTTTGATTGACTTTTGTCACGCTATTCTTTTGTGCAAGATCTCGTTCATTAACCCAATAAATAGTGAATAAACTGCTAGGTACTTTAGTTCATATTTGTCTCTATGTCAGGATTTTCAAATAGAGGTAAATTTATTTTCTTTAGCATTGATTCTCAGTGAGCTTCCTCAATCACATACTGTTCGTCATAAAAGATTACTAAACAAAATAGAGTCCAGCAATTATTTAGTCTATAAATTAAAGGGACATACTTCTTTCACGACTCGTTCATTTCTATAAAGATTTCAGTTCTTGCGCCAACTCCTGATCTCTAGAGACTACCTCCGAAATTTTAGCCTTAATCTTATTCTCAAGATTTTCGAACTTTTCACTCGTGCGCTTCACTTGACTTATCTTGTGTTGGTATATTTGTGTAGGAGTGCCCACAATAGCCTCATGAGTGAAACCTGCCTCTTCAAGAGCTTCATAAACTTCCCATTTATCCAACTGATTGCCTATACTCATAGCTTCAGATAGTGTTTCTTGCCAGTGTTCCTCTACTTGTTTGATCCCATCTTGATAAAGTTTCATAACTTTACTCAAAGCCAAGTTAAATTCAGCCCTAGCAGTAGAAACAATGGCTAGAGCTTGGGCAGAGTCCAAATATATTTCTTCTGATGAGGATAGTCCACCTCCACTTTCCAAAAAATTAGTGCGAAGATATTCCAATTGAAACATTGCTTGTGAAAATCTAACATTTAAAAGACTTTGACTTTGTTTTATACGAGCAGCAGTCATAGCCGAAGATTTTGGAAGTTTGACCATTCCATCTTTATCAAATTTCCAATCTGCTAAATCATGACTATCTCCATCTAACCAAACTATGGTACCATAATCTTCACTATTAAAAAATTCTGAGTTAAAGTCATTCCACACTGTTACATTATCATTCTTTCTCCGATAATTAATAAACCAATCTGAATGACTCTTCATAAATTCTTTTTCCTTTTTAGACAGCGAACCATACTGAAACCAGCCATTAAAAACAGTTGTAGGAATATGAAATTTGGCTCCGACTTTGAGCATATATGCTGACTGAGAATATCCAGAAAGTTGAGTTATTTTCCAGTTTGGATGATTTTCCATTATATCTTGAACAAATTGTTCAGCAGAGGATTCTTGAAGAGAACCTATATCCGTTGCTGCATCGAGGGCTTCCAATAAATCAATAGGCTGACTTGGATCAGTTCCAGCAGCTACCACCGTAACTTGACTATAATCTACATGACCTCCTTTGACTGGTGCAACTGCCATTCCTTGAAATCCCCATTTCCCATTTTCAACAGAGATAACTCTAAATTCTTGACCACCAGATAATTTGAGAGTATTTTCTTCCCTTGACTTAAGTTGATTATCTGATTTAGCGACATAGGTCACGTACTTCCCACCTTTATATGCTGGATCCACTAAATATACTTGCTGATTCAAATCTCTTAATATTTTATCACTATTCATTTATTGTTCTCCTATAGAACCATCAGAGTAAATAACTTTTACTAGCGATTCTGTTTTACCATTCTGTAATTTTGGACGCGCAATAGAACCCACATAATTTTCATTTTCTTTGTCATTAAGAGTCATGGAGATGCTAAAGTTTGACTTGCTCACTGAGTCGGTTGAAACTGTGACATTCACCAATGTAAAACCAGTCATTGAATCATAAGAATAATCTTTATCGAAATCTATTTTTTTTAAACCTGAATAAGTATTTTTCACTTGCTCAGCCGCAATCTTTTCCATTTTCACAACTTCAGATAATTGCTGTTTTTCTTTTTTTATATTTTCTTTATTCATGTGTAATCTCCAAAAAAATCCTACTCCAACAATAGCCATAAAACAAATAATCATTATTTTCATTTGTTTTTTTATCTTCATTTGCTCATTTCCTTTTCAATTTCTTCTACTTTTTGAATTTAAAAAATGACTTTTAAAGTAATATCAGCTAAAACTTGATAATCATTAGGAATAATCTTCATTTGGTAACTTCACGTTTTTCATTACTATAAGTTACCTCTCATGAGTCTTTTTTAGTTGAACTTTCACCATGCCCTAGGATGTATAATTCAGACATTCTTTGTCTTAGGGGATATACGAAATATTCCGTTCCTACAACCCAAGAATAGCCATTTCCAGCGCTATTTCCTTCAGTTGCAAATACTGCCTTAGTCGCATAAGGTTCTTCTTTTTATGATAATGCTGATTGTCTTTGATTTTCTAAATTCTTCTTATGTGCTCAATCTCCCAAAATAATAACAATAGACATAACACCTAAAATACTTTTTTAACTTTCTATAGTCCATCTAAAAATTTATTGCTCTTTTATGAAGCGCGTCCGTTCAGTACAAAAGCAAAAAGATTGTTCTTTTCCTCACATTTTTATTTTATCATTCAATTTTCGATGTTGTCAAGAAATCTTAAGGTTTTGAAATCAAGTAAAGCTTCTTATCCTATGTTGCTTTTTACAATGTGTAAAAGTTTAATAAACACTGTTTTTTGAAGGATGTACTTATGAATGTGAATACAAGCTTCAACAGAAAGGAGTATTCTTATTGCTAATAAAGTACTATTCATTGTTTTTGAAATAGACAGTTTTCTAATCGTTTTACCAATGTTTATCGCCCGATTGATGAAAAAATAAAAAACCGTCTGGCTTGGCAAACTAACGGTTCTTTAACTTATTCCTACTACCGATTATTCGGAGGTACTGAAAACTTTTATATTTCTACTCAGCCTCACTCTCCAGCTTTCCCATCAGAACCAAGCACTTGAATTTTTTGTTTCACAAGTTCTTTAACGGCTTGTTTAGCTACGGAGTTGTACTTTTTCGGATCTACGACTTTTTCATCTTCGGAGAGGTAAGATTTAATGGCATTTGTGAAAACAGCGCGAAGTTCAGTGGCATAGTTAACTTTAGCAATCCCCATAGCAACGGCTTTTGAAACATCTTCATCAGGGATACCTGATGTTCCGTGAAGCACCAATGGTACATCGCCTGTTTTCGCTTTGACAGCTTCTAAGACGTCATATTGTAACTTTGGCTCTGCTTTGTAAAAGCCGTGTGAGTTGCCGATACCGATAGCTAAAAAGTCAACATTTGTCGCTTTGACAAATTTTTCAGCTTCTTCTGGGTCAGTGAAAGCTACCGTTTCCGCATTATTTCCATCTTCTTTGCCACCAACGATACCTAGTTCGGCTTCAACGGGAATCCCCATCGAATGCGCCATCTTGACCACTTCTTCGGTTATTGCGACATTTTCTTCAAATGGCTTTTTCGAAGCATCAATCATCACTGAAGTATAACCTGTGCGTAAACAACGTGCCACACGTTCAAAATCATCCCCATGATCAAGGTGCAGCACTACAGGCACTGAGACCTTGTCTGCTGCTGCTTTAACCATGTGGTAGAACATTTCTGGTGGTGTCGTATTGAGCGTACCTGACGTTGTTTGGACAATGACGGGTGCATGCATCTCTTCGGCTGCTTCTACGATTGCTTCCGCCATTTCCATATTTTCTGCATTAAAGGCACCAATGGCATAGCCATTTTTAAATGCCTTGTCTATCATTTCTTTACTTTTTACAAGTACCATTTTTTCTCCTCTTAGCGTCTTTGTTTTATATTTTTTCTACTTTGAGTTGGTCAAACAAAGCTTGATAATTCGTCCGATTAATATGACCTGTCTTCGCCTCCTGCGCATTGAGCATGCCACATACGTTAGCACCTTTCAAGGTATTCTCAACCCTTTCATGCTGACTTATCCCATAAACAAGGCCTGCAACAGTCGCATCGCCGGATCCGACAGGATTTACGACATCTATTTTGGGGATTTTCACACGATAAAAGTCATCCGAAACTTTAGCAAATGCGCCTTCTTTTCCAAGAGAAACCACAATCCACTCGATACCGTTAAAAAGCCTATCCTGTAAACTTTCTTTGATATTTTCTAAGGTGACTTCTTTCCCTAACAAATCCGTCAACTCTTCCAAGTTGGGTTTGATTACACTTGGTTTATCTGGGGTTTTAAGCACTGCTTCAAGTGTGCGCCCCGAACAATCCAAAACAACTGTTTTCTCCTGCTTGTTGGCAATTGCGATAAGGTCAGAATAGAAAGTTTCCTGTAAGCCATCAGGCAGAGAACCTGAAATGGCAATTGCTTCAACTTCAGCTAATATTGCTTTAAAATTGTCAATAAATCCTTCTGCTTCTTCCCTTAAAATCCGTGGCCCTTTTTCTAAAATCTCGGTCTGTTGCCCTTCGTGTAAAATCGCGATACAGTTGCGTGTCTTTCCAGAAATCTTAGTAAATCGACTATCAATGCCTTCACTTTTTAAGTTCTCGACAATCTCCGCACCTAAGATATCGTCAACAAAGCCTGTCGCCAAGACATCTGCACCTAATTCTTTCAGCACACGTGAGACATTGAGCCCTTTACCACCAGCCGTTTTACCAACCTGTGCCACACGATTGACCGTGTTTAAGTGAAAGGTTTCCAATGGATAAGAAATATCGATCGCAGGATTGAGTGTGACTGTTAAAATACTCATGGTTTACTGCTCTCCTATTTTTCCAGAGGATGGATAATCACTCCTTTTACGACACGGTTGACTGTGCCTGATGCTGAAGGTGTATCAGGCGTATTTTTCGCCAAAATTGAAGCATTCAAGGCAATGACATGAGCAAAAGCAAATGCTGGGAAGACGAGATAAGCCTCCTTGAGTGCTGGTGCTTCTTTATAAGCAAAACCTTCCGTAAGATGTTGTCCAATGACGACTGTTCGTTGAGCAATTGCATCATCGGCAACCTCTTTGTAGAGATCCAAGTCATATTGACGTGTATAAGCGTTATTGGCAGCAAATACGAAAACGACAGTATTTTCATTAATGAAAGATTTAGGTCCATGACGGAAGCCCATCGAGCTGTCAAACATGGTTGCTATTTTTCCTGCTGTTAATTCCAAAACCTTGAGTTGAGCTTCACGTACAAAACCTGAAAGTGTACTTGAGCCCACATAAACCATACGGTCTGTATCATCATTGAGAAAACTTACAATTTCCGTTTCTCGCTGAAAAACATCTGTAGCCAAATCCGCGGTAATGCTGACCTGCTTTTCTTTATCCGAAAGTTCTTCTGTTGAAAAAATAAGCGTTGATAAAAGCGTCATTGAACTGCATGAACCCGTCATTGCAAAACCTTTATCGTTAGACTCATCTGGCAGGATACAAGTCAACGCATTTTCCATGGTGAGGGCTTGCTGAGCGAGCTTGCCTTCTTTGGCGCAAGTAATCACCAGCTGATAACTGTCTTGGACAAGCTCTTCGACAATGTTGACCGCTGCAACAGATTCAGGGGAGTTTCCGCTGCGCGCAAACGAAACCAACAAGGTCGGTGTATTCTGCTCCAAAGTAGCTTGTGGGGCCGCTACGATATCTGTTGTTCCGATTGATTCAAAACGGAAATGTTCCGTATCTCCCAGCTCAATTAAACTTTTAAGTACGGTGTCCCCCACATACTGCGAGCTACCTGCCCCAGTGAAAATAACTCGGATAAAGCCATGTTTTTCGATCAGTTTTGCTAAGAAAGCATCAATTTCTGTTTTTCTTTCTGCGTATTCTCCGAAAACCTTGCGCCATAATTCTGGCTGCCCTAAAGTTTCTTTAACGGTGATAGCCGCACCTAGTTCTTTGAGTCGTTCTTCTGGTAATTGAAGCATATTATTCCCTCGATTTCTATTTTTCTTTAAGCTTATGGTGTCTATTATAAGGTGATAAGCATAGGAAAATTTTCCAAATGGCACTTTATCAAAACGGAAATTTTTCCTGATTTCAAGGGGATGTTTCAATGCTCCATAGAATTATTTCGTCACATCATGAAAAACCGAGAAGTTCCAGTACTTCAGTTAAATGCTCAACGCACCTGTCCGCCTGACTCTGGTCACTGCCAAATCGTTGGTCTCTAAGCGCCCAAACCGTTGCGCCCGCTGCTTTTCCAGCTGTGATTCCATTAGGTGAATCTTCAATGACAAGCACATCAGATGCTCTGGCATTCAACTGCTCCATGGCAGACAAATAAACGGCAGGATGGGGCTTGGACGCTGCAAAATCTTCGCCAGATGAAATAACCTCAAAATATTTACGAAGATTGTGTGTATCTAGAACTTCTGCAATTTCCTCGTGTGACGAACTTGAGGCTAAACCAATCTTTAGTTTTGTTTCAGACAAGCGTTGCAGCACAACTTTCACATCGGGAAAGAGCATTTCCTCGATGGGAAAATGGCTCCTTTTTTTATAGGTGAAGAACTCTTTTTGTAACCTTGCCGCTTCTTCCTTATCAAAATCCTCTCCCAAAATGAACGGCCACAAGTCTCTCAGAGGACGACCTAAAAGTTCACGGCGATTTAGATGGGCGATCGGAATGCCCTTTTTCTCGAAAAAAGCATCAAATACTTGGGCATAATGATACTCCGTATCGACCAATACGCCGTCCATGTCAAAGATAATCGTATTAAAGCTCATCTTATACTCCTGCATATGCAAGGTTTTCTGAAGCTTCTTCACTATTTTCAGCGAGTTTTTGGTTAATGATTGACACAATCTCTGCTTGACTGTCCGCTGCTTTTAACTGGTCAATCACCGCTGGTATCATGAGCATTTTTGCGACAGATGAGAGCAATTGCAGGTGTGCTGTACCTTTTTGATGTTCGGGGATAAAAAGTCCGATGACAAAAGTAATCGGTTGCCCATCTAAGCTGTCCCAAGCAATGCCTTTCTCATTTTTTACAATAATCAAACTGGCTTTATTAATATTTGACGATTTAGCATGTGGGATAGCAAAGCCGTCCATCATGCCTGTTGTTCCTTCGAGTTCACGTGCCACTAACTTTTCTTTGACTTCTTCCTTGTCCGTAGCGATACCTCGTTGGACTGTTTTTTCTGCTAAAAAGTCGAACATTTCATCTCGTGTATTGAATGTCTGATTGAGAAAGACATCATTTTCAGAAAGGAATGCTGAGGGAGCTAGAATTTCTTCAGTGGCTAATTCTTTATTTTCACGTTTTTCCTTCTCCCAGCGACGTTTTTGATAGAGACCAAGTAAAATTCCACCTACTGCTGAACCAATCAAAATTGATAAAACCCATTGGAAAGCACCTGTGACAACAGGTAAAACCAGAAATCCTCCATGTGGCGCGGGAACCTTTACTCCGAAAAGATAAGTTAAAATTGAAGCGATTGAAGACCCCACCATAAAAATAGGCAAAATAATCAAGGGATTTTTAGCTGCGAAAGGAATTGCTCCCTCAGTGATATGTGTGGAACCTAAGATGAGGTTCACAAGCCCTGCATTACGTTCTTCAGTATTGTAATATTTTCTAAACGCAAACGTTGCAATACTTGTAATCAATGGCGGCGCAATACAAGCAGCCGACACACCTGCCATAAAGGAGTAATTCCCTTGAGCTAAGAGCGCTGTACCTGTAACATAGGCAGCTTTGTTGACCGGCCCTCCCATATCAAAGGCACACATTGAACCAACAATAAGTCCTAAAACAATCGGGTTACTGTTTTCAAATCCAGCCAAGAAGTTCATCATGGCCTGATTGATGGTTTCCATAGGACCTGCTAGCAAATACATAGCTATTCCGACAATTGCGACTCCTAGAACCGGTAAAATAAAGACAGCTTTTAATCCATCAAGAGATTTGGGCATCTTACGCAAGAGTTTTTGAAGGAAAAGAATCAAGTATCCCGCCAAGAAACCTGATAGAATTCCTCCTAAGAAACCTGCACCACCAGCATTTGCTACGATACCACCAATCAAACCTGCAACAAGCGCGGGACGTTTAGCAATGCTTTCGGCAATGAAAGCTGACAATATTGGGACCATCATTCCCATAGCTTGTCCGCCAATATCCTTGATCATCGCTGCTGTGGCATTATATGTTGCGTGATCGGGTTCTGCAGAATGAATCCCCCAAACTGCAAAGGAAATCGCAATCAGAACACCACCAGCAACAACGAAAGGCAGCATATGCGAGACACCATTCATAAGGTTTTTGTAGATGCTGTGCCCGATTTTAGATACATCTGGTACGGTGGAAGAATTTTCCATAGTTGCTGTTCCGTCCTTGATTTTCCCTTTGCCAGCTAAGGCATCTTTAATCAAGCGGTCTGCCTCTTTAATCCCTGCTGAAACAGAAACTTCAATGATACGTTTTCCAGCAAAACGCTCTGCATGGACATCTTTATCGGCTGCAATAATTACAGCTTCAGCATGACGAATGTCCTCGTTTGTCAATTCATTTTCTACACCAATCTGTCCATGTGTTTCCACCTTGATTGATACACCTGCTTTTTTTGCTGCCGCTTCTAAAGCTTCCTGTGCCATAAACGTGTGCGCTATCCCTGTTGGACAACCTGTCGCAGCGATTATTTTATAGTTTCCCATAAATCCTCCTTATAGTTTATTCATAATTTCAGTAACAGTAATTTGCTCCATCAGCCGTGGCACATCGGAAAAGTCAGTCAAGCCCTTTTGGAAAGCTGTAGAAGAGCCAGCTGCAATTGCTGTTTGCAAATTTTTTCCGATAGCTTCATTTTTGATTATTCCGGCTAAGAAAGTTCCAAGCAGGCTATCGCCTGCACAAGCTGTGTTGACAACTTCTCCTTGTGGTGCATTGACGGCTAAGATTTGGTCCGAATTGATAAACAAGGCACCTTTTTCTCCCAAGGAAATCAAAACATTTTTCGCTCCCTGCTCCACCAATTTTTTACCGTAATCAATCACATCTTCTGGCGTTTTTAGCGCCACATTAAACCAGTGTGCCAGTTCCTCATCATTGGGTTTAAGTAAAAAAGGTTCGTAAGGCAAAGTATCCAGTATTTCGGCATAGCTGGTATCAATAATGAGTTTCACCTTGTTCTCTTGACAAACCGCAGCAACCTCTCTTAGGAGTGTAGACGGAACACCTTCGGAAAAACTGCCAGATAAACAAAGGTAATCCCCTGCTTTGAGTTGATGCACTTGCTTTAAAAACATTTCCACTTGCTCAGGTGTAACTTTTGGCCCTTTATTAACCAGCTTATATTCCATATTTTCTTTTTTTACATGTGTAAAAACGTTGATTCTGGTTATACCGTCCACTTCGATAAATTCTGTGTGGATGCCTTCATTTCGGAGCGTGTCTTCGATGAAATTTCCAGTAAATCCAGCCTTAAATCCCAGTGCTGTACTTGCCACTCCGAGTTTCTGCAAGATTAAAGAAACATTGACTCCTTTTCCATTGGCTTGAACATCGTACTCGTCTGTACGGTTTACTATTTTAGGAGACATCTCCTTGGTGTCAATAAAAAGATCAATGGCTAAATTTAGTGTAGCTGTGTAGATCATTGAACACCTCACTTTCTTTTTATCATAGTCTTATCATAGCGCATTATTTTTGTACGCGCTTACAAGTTTTTGACATTTCTGAAAAATGTTACACTTCTATTTTTAAATTTGCTATACTTAGGTTAATAATTTTTGAAAAATAGGGAGGTATATACTGTGAGTACTAAACTAAGTGACTCTGAGCAATATTTATGGAATTATATTGAGCGTAATATTATAGAAATCCCTAACTATTCCATTGCTGAATTAAGTGTTGAAGCTGCGGTTTCAACGGCAACAATCGTACGTACACTAAAGAAAAAAGGCTATTCTGGCTATGCCGACTTCAAGTATAAACTTAAAGAACGAAGAAAGTTACATGAGGATTTTTCACAGTTTGATCAAGAGGATGAAGGGATTCGTTTCGTCATTACCAAAAATGAACAAGAAGTGATGCGGACCCTCTCGATGATTAACATTCAAAAACTTGAAGAAGCAATTCGGATCATCACTGCTTCAAGACGGCTCATTTTGTTTGCCCGCGGTTTTTCCGAAATGGTCGCTCAAGAGATGATGACCAAGTTTCAACTGACAGAAAAATACTGTGAGTTCTTTACCGATCCTGAAATCATCAAAATCATGAGTAAAAAGTTATCTCCTGAAGATGCTGTCCTCTTCATTTCTTTAAATGGTGAAACTCCAGAGCTGGTAAATGCTGCGCAAAATTGCCAGCAGCACAATATTGCAACGCTTCTTCTTACGACAGCTGGTGAATCTACGCTAGCTGCCCTCTCTGACGTTGCTCTAGTTGGTTTTAAATCAGACGGCTCCTTTTTCCCAGACTATGAAGTACGCTCACGACTTCCTCTGACCATTCTTTCACGGATATTACTGGATTCTTATGCCTTAAGAAAAAAAGAAACACAAAAAAAGTAAGTGTGGAACAAGCGCACTTACTTTTTCCTTGTTACGGCCAGATTGAAGGCCAGATACCGATTCCTGAGCCGAGAATACCCAGACAGAGGAGCAAAAGGATACAACGAATCGGTGTCCACTTGTGCTTTTGCATGAGATAGAACAAGAGCAAAGTTAATCCTAACGGCAACATTGATGGCAAGATACCATCTAAGATGGATTGAATATTAATTTTAGCTTCGCCGTTTGGTATGACTATATTTACTGAAGTAGCCCCCATAGCTGAAGTCAAGGCTCCAACTACGAAAATCCCAAGGATAGAGGCCGCACGTGTAAATTCTTTTGCATTAGCAGTCATGATGCTAATGGCATCTGTTCCTTTTCGGTAAGACCAATGCATCAAGAAGTAACGCAAGCCGAACTGTACAGCATTGAAAATCAAGAGGAAGATGAACGGTGCTGCGATATTTCCAGCAATGGCCATATTGGCTGTAATACCGGCGGTGATTGGTACAAGCGTGAACCAGAAGAGCGCATCACCAATCCCTCCAAGAGGTCCCATCGCTGCGACACGGACAGCACGTATCGTTTGAATATCTGTTTTATTTTGCTCAAGTGAAAGCACAATCCCCATGACAAAGTTAACCAGAAATGGGTGTGTATTGAAAAATTCTAAGTTGTGCGCCATTGAAGCTGACAGATCTTTTTTGTCCGTGTGGATTTTTTCCAAGCCGGGCAAGATAGAATAGAGCCAACCACCTGCTTGCATCCGCTCATAGTTAAAAGATGCTTGGAGGTAAACGGAGCGCCAAACCATTTTGTTGAGTGTTTTCTTATCAAGTTGTGGTGCTGGCGTTTGATTAGAATAATTATCAGGAATATTAAATACCATCTTCATAATCTCCTTCACTAGCTGATGCTGCAGGGGCAGCTGTTTTGAGTTTTGTATTCATTTGGAAATCCCAATAGGCGAATGCAAAACCGATGACGGCGAGTAAAAGTAATGCTGGTCCTTTAAAAGCTTCGATACCAGTAACGATAACTGCAAGTACAAACCCAAGGAAGTAGAATCCCCAAAGTTCTTTGGAAACCATGACCTTAATCAAGATTGCAAAACCGACATAGCGCATCATATTTCCTGCTGCACCGAGTCCACTCATAAGCCAGGCTGGGATAGCATTTACTACAGTATCGCCAAAGGCTTGTCCACCGACGAAAAAGAGCGTAACAACAATACCAAAGATAGTACCGAGCGCACACATAGCAAGCCAGTTAATTTTAGCAATTCCGGCTGGGTTTGCTTCTTCGGCATATTTATCCGCAACACCCATTACCGGTGCCATAACTGTGAAGATTAAAGTTACACCATATTGTCCGAGTAGTGAAAATGGGATGGCAGTAGCAACGGCCGCTGCTGGTTCTAACCCAAGTGAAATGGCAAGAACTGTTGCCATAATCCCTCCGATAACCGCATTCGGTGGTTGAGCTCCTCCGACCGGCATGTTACCAATGGTCATCAGTTGATAAGTCCCCCCGACAATCAAACCGGTTTGAACATCACCAAGAATAAGACCGATGACCAAACCTGTAACGATAGGCTGGTACAAAGATTGAAGTAAACTAAATTGGTCAATGGCGACAACAAAAGTCACTGCAAAGATCAAAATAATCTGAAAAATGGAAGCATCCATAAGTTTTTCTCCTTATATTTTTTTATGATTTTTGATTCGAAATAAGTAGTGCGCGATCAAGGATAAGCACCTTCATCCTAAATACACCTTCCTCATCAAAAACTCTTGTTCCCTAAACTAAATTAATTAAAGAGCTTTCCGAGTGGCTCTACGGGTGTAGTTGGCACGCGCTGTATCTCAAGCTCAACACCCAGTTCTTTCAGTTTCTTAAAAGCTGCCACATCATCGTCATCCACAGCAATGACAGTTGCAACTTGACGTTTTCCTTCTGACATGTGCATATTACCGATATTCACTTTTTTAATGGGTACGCCACCTTCAACAAGACGTAAAACATCTTGTGGGTTTTCACAGATAATGAAAATCAACTGACGATCCGCAGCTTTACTGATAATATCAATAGTCTTTTGAACACTAAAGTAGCGTGTAGCCACTCCAGTCGGTGCGGCCATATCCATCAGTGCTTGACGCTGTGGATTGCTTGCCACATCATCATTTGCGACAAGCAAAAGGTTTGAACCGACAAAGCTGTTCCACTGTGTGGCAACTTGACCGTGAATCAAGCGGTTGTCAATACGAGTAAGTAAAATATTTGGCATAATAATGACCTTTCTTAATATCAAAGCGGAGACTGAGCATCCGTATTTAAATTTTATTAACTAACCTAGAAACTAGGAAAATGAACCTTTTACAATATCTGCGTGATGGCATAACGCGAAACTTTAATCACCAACTTATCCGCAAGCTTGATGCGACAGAATTCTTCATCTAAGTCAGTAATAATTCCCGTCAATCCGCCACTAAACATGACTTCACTCCCTACAGCAAGAGTCTGATGCAACTCGGCGATAACTTTTTTACGCTTGCTAAACTGCAGACCACTAACTATGCTATAAAAAGCACCGCCTAGAAGAATAAAACCAATAAAAACAAGTGAACTGTTGATAATAAATTGTGCTGTCATCTAGATGCCATCACTTTCTTCAGCTTCTTGCACTTTTTTGCCAAGCTCTAAGTCAAGAGTGACGCCATCTTTAGCTGTGGAAACAGACAAGTCAAGCATTAAATCAACTTCTGCTCCCATCATTTCTTGAGAAACAAACTCAATCAGCATGGGAAGATTCGTGCCCGTAAAAATATGCACCTTTTTCTTATCCCCTTTAGCTATCATCGCTTTATTAAAAGGTGTCCCTCCAAGTAAGTCCGTAAAAATAGCTACTTCTTCACCACTTTTACAAAAATCATTTAAAGCGTTTTGATATTCTTCAAGGTTAGTTGCTTCATCAAAAGTAAGTGTGAGCAAGTCTACCTGTGGACCAGTAATTAATTCGACTGCGCTCTTCATGCCTTCTGCAAAATGCGCATGGCCAGAAATTAAAGCTTTCATCATTTCTCCTTGTCTTCTAAATTTATTTTTATTATAAGCTATAGATTGTAGGAAATTTTTCCAAATATTAAGTAACATTTTGGTAAACTTTTCCAAATTAACCGCTTACAACTATTTTGTTTAGTTGATGCGTAAATTCAATTTTTAGAATTATATCGCCCGTTCACCGTCTACATACACTTCCGAAAGTTGCATATCAGGGCCTAGAACGATGAAATCTGCACTGTACTCTTCTTTAATCTGCCCACAGCAATCATCGATATTGACGGACTTCGCAGCAGTCAAGCTTGCCATCATAATGGCTTCCTCTGGTGTTGCAATGCCCCAGTCTACCACATTTTTAATCGCATCCTTTAACATGAGGACAGAGCCAGCCAAACTATCTCCTTCTTTAAGATGGACCGCGCCTCCTTCGACACGTACAGGAAATTCTCCCAGCATATAATCTCCATCGGGCATTCCTGCAGCACGCATCGCATCCGTAATCAAGACCGTGTGCGCTGCCCCCTTACTTTGAATTAATATTTTAGCCGCTGTCGGATGAACATGATGTCCGTCACAGATCAACTCGGCATAGGTATTCGGAAGGCTCAGTGCCGCACCAACCATTCCGGGTTCCCGATGGTTAAAGGGACTCATGCCATTAAAGGTATGGACAAAGACAGTAGCTCCCGCTTCTACTGCTGCTGTTGCTTGGGCTAAAGTAGCGTTAGAGTGCCCCAAAGCAACCGTGATTCCTCGCTTTGTTAAAGCTCGGATAAATTCGATACTTCCTTCTCTTTCAGGTGCAACGGCTATTTTTCGAATCATACCATGCGCTGCTTGGTTCCAGTTTTCGAATTCTTGCACATTTGGATCTGTCATATAAGCGGGATTTTGGGCACCTTTATGCTGAGCAGTAAAGTATGGTCCTTCAAAGAAAAGTCCTTGTATTTTGGCTCCTGTAACCCTTGGTTTATAATTTCCAACTGCTTCGCAGACTTCTCTGAGACGCCCATGTTCCCCTGTCAATGGTGTCGCGATCCAAGAAGTTACAGCTCCTCTAAGTAAGCCCTGGCTCATCTTATCAAGAAGCTCTGACTGCCCATCCATCACATCTGCGCCATCGAAACCATGTATATGTGTATCCACCAATCCTGGCGCAATCCAGTATCCTGTATAATCTTTAACCTCAGCATCTTTAGGAACTTCTTGTCTGTGTTTACCAAATTTGCCCTCTTTAATTTCTAAATAGCCGCCACTGAGCGTGTGATAAGGATAGAAAAATTTATCTGCTTTAATATAGTAAGTCATACCTTGCCTCCATTTGTCTTTTTTCTTAGTATAAATCAGAAATAGGGGGAAAATTTTCCGAAATACCCTTTGAGTGGTCGGAAACTTTTCCCCAAAAAAGCAGAGGTCTTACAACCTCTGCTTGGTACATTTAATCTTCCCTAATTGGAGCTAAATTTTTGTAAAGGGCAAAAGCATCCAACAAGATGCGATTCACAACTTGTAAACATAGGCGACTGCCGACATCCAAACCAAAATTAATCGTTTTTTGTGTGGACTTATAGGCATGAATGCAAACATCCGCCTGACTTCCAATAGAGCTGGGCATGGCGCCAACGAGAGCAATAATCTTCGCCCCACGATTTTTTGCCTTATGCAGCGCTTGAGCAATCTCTGGTGTCTCACCACTCAAAGAGAAAGCAACGATTAAATAATCACGGTTGGCTTTACTTGCAAAATACTGCATATAGTCAAAATCATCATGAATCACACAAAGTTTTCCAAAAAGTTGCAGCTTATCCATCATTTCCCTCGCAACATTGGCACTTAGGCCCGCACAAAAAATCATAATTTTGCTGTGATGATTGATCAGTTTGATGGCAACTTCAATATCATCTGCTGAGAGTTGATTAATGGTGCGTGTAATTTCTATTTCATTTTTGCGAATCGCTTGATTGACTTCTTTAGAAAAACCATTCTTCCGTCGTTCATTTTTGGTATTACGAATGGTTTGTTTAAAGTCTGAGTAACCTTCGTAGCCCATTTTTTTCAAGGTTCTGTTGACTGTTGAAACACTCACATGTGACTCTGTTGCCAATATAGAGATAGATAAATTTGGGATCCGATTTAGATTGTCTTGGATATGGTTCCAACAATACGACTCTGCTTCACTCAATGTTTTCATTCGTTACTCCTTTATTATTGAACCATTTATCTTTGGATATCCCAAATTAATATTTTTCATAGTTTTCGAAAAGATACTCTAAGTCTTCAATTGTCTTTAAAAACTCTTTCCCAATATTGGTATCCTTGACACATGTTCTCTTCTCAACCCTATCAACCAATCTCTTAACACTGACAATGTCGCTCCCTTCCTCGACAGCTGCTTTGATTGTTTTAAAAGGCTCATGTGCTGCCAGCTGCATACCGTAGCTGTTATAAAGCAAGGTGTATCCAGCTATACCTGTTTCTTTTTGATAAGGCTTTGAAAAGCCGCCGTCAATGACAATCAGCTTGCCACCTGCCTTAATCGGCGCCTCACCTTTTCTTTCCTTAACAGGTGTATGTCCGTTGATAATATGCCCTTTTTCATCCATACCAAAATTTTTCAAAATACGGCTAATCGTTTCTGGATTTTCTCTTAATTGATAATATGGGTTTTTCTTCTCCACATGTGTCGCCTTATCAGCAATATAATAACGCTCAAAGGTTGTCATCGCCTCTTTGCCAAAAAGTGAGGAGGATTCTCCAACCCACAGGTACCAGAGAAGGTCTGTGGATAAATCTTCTTCTCTATCAGGATGCGCCAAACTCTTTCTCACGTGGTATTCAAAAAGATCCAGCAATTCACGTCCAGAGTAAGCCTCTCCCTCAAGTCTAAAACATTTGAAATCACTGTTTTCATGCAGCGGTAAACACCCATGAATTAGAAGATTCCCATTGTAAGAAAGATACATCGACCCTTTTTCCAGAAGAAAATCAATGTGCTGTTTCAGTTTCTGTGAGGCTTTGAAGTTCTTTAGTAACTTCTTTAAGAGAATCTTTTCTTCATCCGTTAATTCCTCTGGTTTATCTGGATTAATTGTGGGTGCTTGAAATTCTTTCAGATCATAAAACTTTCCCTTTAGTTCAATGCGGTTTTCTTCATAATTAATAAAATGCAGCACATCACGCTCTGCCAGATGAAACTCTGGGCGTCTTGCAATCAACTGGCTTTCTAACTTAAACTGTAAAATGGCTGTCGCCTGTTGGAGTTTGTTTAACAAGTCACATTCTTCCTGTGACAGATACTCTCCCTCCGTCAGACGAGGTACAAATGCAGGACTGGGCTCATAATAACGCTCTGCATACTCAATCAGTGGACGAAGATTAATCCCATAAGAATCTTCAAGAATATCCAGATTACCATAACGGGAACTGATACGAATAACGTTCATCATTGCAAGCGACGAACCTGCCAAAACGGCCATCCAAATAATATCATGGTTGCCCCATTGGATATCAACTGAAGGCATACTTATCAGCCGATCGATAATTTTATCAGGATAAGGGCCTCGATCGTAAATATCACCCACGACATGTAAATGATCGACCGTCAAACGTCTCACACTATCCGCAAGAGCAATGATTAAGTTCGGAAGTTCTCCAAGATGCTGAAGTTTTTCAATGATGGAGTCAAAATATGCCTGTTTCTCTGAACTAGACTCAACTTCATGTTTTAATTCCTCAAGAATATAGCGGAATTTTTCAGGAAAGGCTTTACGTACTTTAGACCGTGTATATTTTTTCCCCGCAAAGCGCGCGAGTTTCAATAAGAAAATCAGATTTTCCCGGCAATAGTAGGCAAAAGCATCTTGAGAAAGTTGGCTCTCTTTTGAAGCCAGTTTCTCTTCTGGGTAATAAATCAAGGTCGCAAGCTCCGAAATTTCTGTTGGGTCTAAGTCAGGAAAGCACTCACGGAGCTTTTCTTTGATTGAGCCTGATCCGTTGCGGAGGACATGATTAAAGGCATCGTACTCCCCATGAAGGTCACTGACAAAGTGTTCTGTTCCTTTCGGTAGCTCACAGATGGCACTGAGATTTATAATTTCCGTTAAGACTGCTTCTTTTGAGACAAATTGTTCCTTCAACAGTTTGTAGTATTTCTCGTCCATATTTGATTCTCTCCTCTAAACTTGTTTCTTCATAAAGCAACATGCCTACATTATATTATTTTTAACATTTTTAGTAAAGCGCTTACTTTAATAATAGTTATTCCTTAGTTCTTTACACAATAAAAAAAGCAAAGTTTGAACTTTACTCCTTTTAAATTTGTCAATTATAATTTTTGTTTCAAATACTGCCCGGTGTAAGATTGCTCAACCTTAGCAACTTCTTCTGGTGTCCCAGTAGCTAAAACAGTTCCGCCGCCAGCACCACCTTCTGGCCCGAGATCGATAATGTAGTCAGCCGTCTTAATCACATCAAGATTATGTTCAATAACCACGATGGTATTGCCTTGATCCACTAGGCGGTCCAAAACTTTAATCAATGTAGCGATATCTTCGCTGTGCAAGCCTGTTGTGGGCTCATCCAAGATATAAAAGCTCTTGCCTGTACTGCGTTTTTGTAACTCAGAAGCCAGTTTCATCCGTTGCGCTTCACCACCAGATAAGGTTGTGGCTGGTTGACCCAAAGTAACATAGCCTAAGCCGACATCAACGATAGTTTGCAATTTTCTCTCAATTTTTGGAATATGACGGAAGAATTCCAAAGCATCCGACACGCGCATGTCAAGAACTTCCGAAATATTTTTTCCTTTATAATGTACTTCCAAGGTCTCTGAGTTATAACGTTTACCATGACAGATTTCACATGGGACATACACATCTGGAAGAAAGTGCATCTCAATCTTGATAATACCGTCACCCGAACAAGCTTCACAACGTCCGCCTTTGACGTTAAATGAAAAACGTCCTTTTTTGTAGCCACGTATTTTGGCTTCATTGGTTTCCGCAAAGAGTCCACGGATGTCATCAAAAACAGAGGTATAGGTTGCTGGATTTGAACGTGGAGTACGTCCGATCGGCGATTGGTCAATATCAATCAAACGTTCAATTTCTTCATAACCGGTAACTTTTTTATGTTTACCTGGTTTTTCTGAATTATGATTGAGTTTTTGCGCCAAGGTTTTCTTCAAAATCGAATTAACCAAGGTTGATTTACCGGAACCTGAAACACCGGTTACAGCTGTCATAATCCCGAGAGGGAATTGAGCGTCGATATTTTGTAAGTTATTTTCTGATGCACCGATAACCTTAACCATACGCTTTTTGTCTATCTTACGGCGCTTCTCGGGTACAGGGATGGAACGTTTTCCTGATAAGTATTGTCCTGTCAGGGATTTTTTATTTTTCGCTACTTGTTTCGGCGTTCCAGCAGCGATGATTTCTCCCCCTAAATCTCCAGCGCCTGGTCCGACATCAATCAACCAGTCTGCGGCTTTCATCGTATCTTCGTCATGCTCAACCACAATAAGTGTGTTGCCTAAGTCACGCATTTTTTGCAGGGATTCAATCAAGCGGTCATTATCCCTTTGATGCAGACCAATTGATGGCTCATCAAGAATATAAAGAACACCTGAGAGGTTAGAACCTATCTGTGTCGCTAAACGAATACGTTGCGATTCTCCACCTGATAAAGTACCTGAAGCCCGTGACAGCGTCAAATAGTCTAGTCCTACATTTTTCAAGAAAGACAAGCGGTCCTTAATCTCCTTCACGATAGGTCGAGCAATCCTCTCATCATTTGGAGTTAAAATAAGTTGTCCAAGAAAGTCTAAACCGGCTCCAATCGCAAAATTTGAAAACTCGCCGATATGCTTGCCGTCAATCTTGACAGAAAGGGCTTGATCGTTCAAACGATAGCCATGACAAGTCGTACATGTCAACTCTGTCATGTAGCCGCGCAAGTATTCACGTGTATAATCACTTGAAGTTTCGCGGAAGCGACGGTTGATATTATTGATAATCCCAGGGAAAACCATGTCTTTATCAGACACATTACCAAAATCACCGACATAATGAAAATGAAACTCTCGTTTACCTGAACCGTTAAGGATCAGATTTTTGTGTTCCTCAGGTAAGTCTGCCCATGGCGTATCCATGTCAATCCCAAAGTCACGGCATGCACACTCCAACATGGTTGGATAATAATTTGATGAAATAGGATTCCAAGCCACTATGGCTCCTTCACGCAAGGTCTTACTGTCATCTGGAATAACCAAGTCAGGATCGACTTCATTTTTCATTCCGAGACCATCACAGTCCGGACAAGAACCAAAAGGCGCATTAAATGAAAAGAGACGCGGTTCCAACTCAGGAACTGTAAAGCCACAGACAGGACAGGCATAAAACTCACTGAAAAGAAGCTCTTCTCCATCCATCTTATCCACAATGACGTAACCTTCAGCAATACGGAGGGCTGCTTCGACAGAGTCAAACAAACGTGAACGAATACCTTCTTTTACAACAATACGGTCAATAACAACTTCAATATTATGCTTTTTATTTTTATCAAGTTCAGGTGCTTCTGTGACATCATAAACTTCACCATCCGCACGGACACGTACATAACCTTCTTTTTGAATGCGCTCAAACACCTTGACATGCTGCCCTTTTTTGCCACGCACAATCGGAGCTAAAATCTGCAAACGCGTTTTTTCTGGCAGTTCAAGAATCTGATCAACAATCTCTTCAACAGACTGGGCTGAAATTTGTCCGTGTCCATTGATACAGAAAGGTTTTCCGACACGCGCAAAAAGTAAACGGAGATAATCGTTAATCTCCGTCACTGTTCCAACAGTGGAACGCGGATTTTTACTGGTTGTTTTTTGATCTATAGAAATTGCAGGCGATAGTCCGTCAATACTGTCTACATCAGGCTTATCCATATTGCCAAGGAACTGACGTGCATAGGCAGAAAGCGACTCTACATACCGGCGCTGTCCTTCCGCATAAAGTGTTTCAAAAGCCAAGGATGATTTTCCTGAGCCAGAAACACCTGTAACAACGACTAACTTATCACGTGGAATAGTGACATCTATATTTTTTAAATTATGCTCTCTCGCACCATGTATAACAATTTTATCTTGAGGCATTTTTCTTTCCTTCTCAGCTCTATCCCGTATATTCAGGATTGAATTTTCTTATTTTCGATAAAGATACTTCAATTATACTATATTTTAAGGTACAATAGCCTTATCATGAAATCTTATTTTGTCTATGTTCTACGTTGCGCAGATGATACGCTTTATTGTGGCTACACCGATGATGTTGCCAAACGTCTAGAAATGCACAATTCTGGCAGAGGAGCCAAATACACCAAAGCTCGCCGCCCGCTTAAGCTGTTAACTTCCGTTGAATTTTCTGACAAAAAAACAGCCTTAAAATGCGAATGGTGGTTTAAAAATAAACTCACACGTTCACAAAAATTAAAAATAATCCAAGCTAAAGCAATCAAAGAAAACTTTGAAAAAGCACTTGCAGCAAAAGAAAAGGAAAAATAGGTTTCCTTTTCTTTTCTCCTGAATACATAATATTGTTTTTAGCTTAATAAATGTTATATAATAAACCTGTATGTCACCTTGGCGTAACATAAAAGCAAAGGATTTATTTATGAAAAGAATTTTATTAAACTTCATCGTTGTGCTTGGTGCATTGGCTTTAGTCACTCTCGTTTGGGTATTTATCTTTAAACATATTTCCGTCCAGAATTTTATCATACTCTTCATTCTTAGCTTGTTCTCAGTATATCTGAGATTATTGTACAATAAAATTCCTCATTTTATTCTTTTTGGTTTATATTTAATTCTTTTAACTGTTCTTATCAGTTTAGCCATTATTCATTTATAAAAAACGCAAACATCAAGTTTGCATTTTTTTATATTTTTTCCAATTTAACGGCAGTTCCGTACGCAGCAACGGAGTCTACATTTCCAAAAGTTGAAGAATCAAAGCGCATAGCAAGCACGGCATTTGCACCTTTCTCTCTTGCTTCTTGTGTAAGACGTTCAATAGCGCTTGCACGCGTTTCATGTTGAAGCTTTGTGTAACCAGCGATTTCACCCCCAACAATTGTTTTTAGTTGCTGACCTGCACTTGAAAAAGCGTTACGTGAACGGGTTGTAAGTCCAAATACTTCACCATAGACCTCAACAACACGATAACCTGGGGCGTCATTCATTGTAAGAACTAAGATATCTTCCATTTTGCTCTCCTTTTTTCATTATAGTTGCTTATTATTTTATCATGTTTTTTCTAAAATTTCATGGATAATTTCATGCGAATCCAGAATATTTGTTTGCTTCATCTGCTTCATAAGTTTGTCTCTATTATAACCATCAAAATTAGCTACTGCTTCAACCATACTAAAAACTAAACTTTCAAAACCACGATTATATGTGGCACTTTGCCAGCCATTAATTCCGATTTTTTGCTTGTCTAGTCCAGTAAGGATTTCTAGCTCCGTAAGCTCTGATAAACGATAGGTTCCACTGCTTGCTTCGACCGTAAATTCCTCAGAAAAAGCACCTGAAGTCAGGTTCATGCTGGCAATACCCATACAAGATTGGGTTCTCAGTGTGACAATTACACGTGAAAGTTTTTTGCCAGGGGTCATCGCTAATTGATAACTGTAACGTTCGATCTCATCATCAAGCAAGTAAATCAAGGTATCTAAAGGATGAATAAAAATATCATACAAACTAAACTGCACCTCGTCCGCATTATTCGCTAGATTTTTACTTACCTTGATAAAGTTTTTTTGATTGACCTCTTTAAGTTTGTCTGTCATTGGGGCAAAACGGCGATTAAAACCGATAACAAAGAGGACATTATTTTCCTCTGCCAAGCGATAGAGTTCTTGGACTTCATCAAAGTTTTCAGAAACCGGCTTGTCCATCATGACATGTGTGCCTGCACTCAAATAGCGTTTTGCAAGTTCAAAATGTTGAGCAGTTGCTGCATGGATGGCGACCATATCACAAGTTTCCAAAGCGCCTAAATCAGTCGTCGCATATTCAAACTTGTATTTTTTTCGAATTTCTTCCGCTTTTTCCCAGGTTCTCGAATGCAAAATGAAACGATGCTCGGCTTGCATTTTTGCATAAACGGGCAGATATGCCTTCCCTGCGATATTTGATGTTGCACCAATTATTCCAATAATCATATAGTCTCTCTAACTGTCTTTTGAATAAATGACGATAAGCTTGCCTTGAGCAATTTTTAACTCCATCGTCTCACTGATAAAAGCATTACTTGCGTAAATATCCGCAAAGTTATCCTCAGCTTTAAGTGGATATTTTGCGTTTTTAATCTCTAAGCTTCTTTCCGTACCTACCTGAACAATTCCCAAATAGGGATAGCCTTCAATCTTGCGAATTGTATGCTGACCCTCGGCGAGATATTTTACAAAATTTTGATTGTCTTTTAAAGAAATTCTTTCAGGGTGAGCAAAATTTAAAGGAAGATATACATTTGTCAAATGATGATCCAGCCTTCCACCTAGCGCGCCAATAATCATAATTTCTGCATCTGCAAAACGAGAAAGCACCTGCTCTAAACCAGCTTCCAAATCCGTCTGATCCTTCTCTGCCGGCAGTTTAACAAGTTCATGAGCAGCTTCTGATATTTTGTCGAATTCTTCCTGACTTACAGAGTCAAAATCACCAACTGCTAAGTCGATATTTTGACGATCTTCAAGTAAAAATAAGGCGCCTCGGTCAATGCCGACATAATAGTCATAGCTTTCATCAGGTAAGCTTGCTGGCCGTCCTGCGTGAATTAGTACTCTCATCGCTCATCCCCACTGCCCGCTATTTTACCTCTGAGCTGACGACTTTCCAGTTTATTTAAGTTGGCTTGAGCGACTTGTTCCAAATCAAGCCCCAAATAGCGCGCACAGGTCGCCACATGCCATAGGACATCACCCAACTCTTTTTCCAAAGCGCTTTTATCATCCTCGCGAATGATTCCATCTTGGTCCCGGATGATTTTTTTTATCTTATCCGCAACTTCTCCTGATTCGCCCGCTAAACCGAGTACCTTATCTAAAAAAGCAAAATTTATTTGCTCAATGTCCGCTAGAGGACCATTGACATCAAATTTTATTATTTCCTTTTGATAATCCTTAAGTTCCATAGATAAGGTTCCTCCTTTAATTCTCCCCCCTATTATATCAAAAACGCATTCCTTTGTGTTTATACTTCTCCTTATTCTTCTAATCCCCTCTGTTGACACATTTCTCAAGAAATTATTTTTCAATAGTACCCCGTCTGACTACTATATCATCTATTTTTTTGTGAATAATTCGAGAATCTTCTACAGAGAAATTTTCTAATAATTGATTACTTTGGTCTTGCAATGTTGGCGTTACATGTCGTCCATAAACCTTGCTAATCATCTGATTATCCACCATCTCATCCAATTATCTGTTCATCAATTCCAAGATCTTTTTTATACATCATATTCCCATGTCTAAATACATAGGAAACAAAAGTTGATTTTAGTTTATTTGAAAAATGTTCACAAAATTGTTAAAGAAACTCATTAATAATATTTGTAGTAAATAATGCTCCACTCTCTTAAATAAATATAAAGTCTGATTTTTGACGATTATTCAATTTAAACCAATTTAAAATATCTAGCTCACGTGACTTCAAGTTAATATCACGCTCACTTTTTTAATGAGGCGAACTTTGGAGCATTAGTTTTCGAATTTAAACGATTAATTTGGGAGCGCAGATGCAATATACCATTTTCAAAATCAATATTTTGATATCTCAATACAATTGATTCTGATATCCGATTACCAAGAGAAAATTGAAATTCAACAAAGTAACGTTTACTCCAATAGTTTTGTGATTTCATAAAACTATGGTATTGTTTCGTTTTCAACTCCATTAATTCAAGCAATAATTTCATTTCATCAATTGTAAAAAACTTATCCTCATGTTTCTGTTTTTCTTCCAGAGTCTCTCTGGGTCTTGGAAGTCTTACCCGAAACATAGGATTCTCGTCAATATCTTCCTCATCTCACAGTACTAAAAAAATAAATTCAACTTGCTTCGATAATTTTTTCTTGATGTAGGTACAACCTCTAAACCTAGTAAATATTTTTTTTATGCTCTTTTTTTATTTTTGAAAGCTCCCACTTACCAAACTTTTTCTTAAATCCTCATGTATTAGCTTCATCATCAACATGTGTACCTTTCGCAATAGAATCTTTCCGAAAATCATGCCAAAGTTCCAGAGCCTCATTAATTGCTAGATTTATTATCTTTTCATCAAGCCCCTCCAATTTGGTTTTTATTTTAAATTCTAGTTTCGTTTTGGCTTCGTCAAGAGCTCTTTTTGTTTTTGAGTTAATCCCACAAGTAACTTGTTCCCCACAATCTTCATAAGGATGCTTATAGTCTAATATCGCCCGATATTTATACTTACCTGAAGCTTTCTCATCGTAAACCCTTAATCCATTCTTTGTTGCCATAATAATTTTCTCCTTTTCTAGATTCATTCACGAAAAAAGGAGCGTTTAGAACACTCACATTTCAGCATGAATTCCTTGATTTTACTGGGTTACCTACTTTTTAGTTGTTTAAGATAAAATCTGGTGCTTCTTTGGAATTTCTGATTCTTCAAACAGTTCCTGATAGCGTGTAGCATCTAACATGCTCAAAAATTTCATGGTCGGCAATGCAGAATTCATTGCCCAGAACCAAATATTCTCAACATTTTTTGGTTTTGGATTCATTTTAAAATAATAGACATTACGACTTCCCATGAGGTCAAACCACTCCTCATCCAAATGTCCCTCTGCATCAGAGTATACAGTCAGATTATCATTGATGATTTCAACAGGAAGCCTCATCGCTTCTGCACGTTCGAAATCTTTTTCATAAAATCGGAAAAACAGCAGACTCTTCCTACTGCCGATATACAAGGTAAATCCCTTCTTTAGTATTATGCGCCATGTCCCCCCTTGATTAACACTTGGGAGTTGGCGGTCGAGCAAGCTCGCCCGTTCTTGGATGCAAGGCGCATCGACGAACTTGTGGCTAAAGCCTCTGCACATTATCCCCCTCGTCAGCTACAAGTACTACCAGATATTTTCAAAATGATTCATCTTTGCTTTCTCATTTCTTCATGATGTTTCAAACTCTGGTCAATTAAAAAAGTCTCATATCCAGCTATGGAAATGAAGACTCTTTTGTGACTTACGTCTAAGATGTATTGAGAAAAGTTGGGGATCTCGGCGCATTTTGGTGATGGGTTTTACGCCGAAATTCTGAGCAATTTCGTCTTTGTCAGCATAGAGTTTTTGTTGGTTAGATTTCAAATAGTGCTTTCCATAATTTATTTTTAGATAGAAATTTATCACTTCAATATATAAGCGAAAAATTTTGATAATTCGTCCCCCCTTTTCTAAAATTTTATAAAATAAAAACTACAAAATAGTCCCTCTACTTATTAATTGAAAAATCAGGCAAAAGTAGAGTACTTTTTTAATTACATTTTCACAATATTTTTGTAAAAAACAAATACTCAAGAATAGATATAAAAATTCCTCTCACTAATAAGCGAAAAGAAAGCACTATAAGCCAGGAACTTCTGAATTATTTATATCTTTAAGTTCTTTTTCAACTGTGGCTTTTCCCTTCTCGATTCTCTCTTCTATAATTTTCACTTGTTCATCATTCAAAACGTGATAATAAGCATTATCTTTCATTTTCTTTTCTAAATATTCAATCGTAAACTCAGAATCAACAAAGATTATAGAATCGATAAACCTCCCATAACTTTCCTGTGCTGATAAAAAATAAGTATCAGATTCGATTTCAACTCTTGATAATTCATGATCAAAAGTCTTAATAAAATTGTCAGACATAACTTCAGAAACATCTTTTTCACCATTTTTGAAGCTTATGAAATCATTTCTATCCTCAATTTTAAGTTTTATCTCAAGTTTTCTAAGCAATCTTGCTAGCTTAACTAACTTCCAATTCATATCATACCAATAAGATGCCTTCGAGCTCATAGACGAAAATATTCTTCCAGGAAATAAAATACTCGAATTTCGTTTATTAAGTCGATTATAGCTGTTTCTAGAATTATTTAAAATTCTTTCTAAATAGAGAACTCCGCTAATAAAATCTTTATTGTCGGATTCCATCATTCTGTCACAAAGCAGCTCTAAAGTTCTATCATAAACTACATAAAGATAATTTTCATTATGCCATTTTTCCCCCATATCATTAATGAGTTCCCAAAAATCATTTTGAAAGTAAAAGTATTTTTTTCCAATTTCTTCGTTGGTTTTTAATAACAATCTCGGGGAAGTGAGCCACTTAAGTAAAGTACTCAATTTATTCTTCCTGCTAAACCAAATATCAAAAAATGAGTGACTATCGGCATAAATTGATATTATAAAATTTTGGACCTCATCTTCATCCTCAATCAATTCAATACGATTTCTAATACGGTTATCAAATTTTCTTAATCTATCAGATACTAAATCTTTATATAATATTTTCATATATTGATCTGATAGACCAGTTTGGATTATCCATTCTTCTCTCCAAATACCGTCCATTTTCACCTCTCTCATAGATGAAAAACCCCAGGTAAGATTAAAATAAATCGCTATAATAATGAAAATCAGTGATGCTATCCAAAGATTTTGTAAGATTAAGATATCTTTCCCCCAGAATAAAGGAAATACAATAAAATATAACAAGATTAATCTAAATAAAAACAGTTGCTCTATCTCTTCTAATACAGCTAATTTTACAGTTCGGCCATCCATATAAATCCCCCAGATTTTCTCTCTTCCCTTCTTTGAGGAAATTAGGAACTGAGAAATTGAAAAAATAATTGCATATACTGAAATTACAGTAAAAGCAACACCCAATAATGTTGCACTATCATTGGTAGAGAACATGTTTGCCAATTTCATTTTAGAACTAAGAAAATACAATCCAATAAAATAAGTTGACTGAATGATAAAAAGTAGAATGCCCTGAAATCTGTTGTATTTAGGACTCACGATTGACCTGTAATACTTCGAAAGTAACTTCCAGTATAACTTTGAACTCAAAAATATTAAGAAAATTATCAATAAAATCACTGAAGGATTTTGCAGAATGAAATTGATTACTGTATGAAGCATAAATATCCCACCTACCCTTCAAAATATCCAATATCAAACCGAAACCCGATTTTCTCAAAAACATCTGAACTCTCTTCAATCACAAGTCGATATTCTTCACTCATTAAATATTTTTGCTGTTTAAGATTAAATTGTAATCTAAATAAGCGTTCCGAATCACTCAAACTTTCTTTATTTGCAATAACCTGCTGCACATCACTTATTTTGTCACCATTTTGATTTTCAAAATATAAAGAATATATAGCTGGACGAATTTTATCTCCAACAGGATTTTTTTGTAAAAAATCTAATGAGAAAGTAAAGTTATTGCTCTTTCTGCTTTCACTGATTAAAATCAATTCGGGAGTTTGGATCTCAACAAATCCTTTTGAAGTCGTTCTGTGCCCTTTATATTTAATGACAGGAACAACCATTTCTTGTAAGCTCACACCACCGTGAACAAAGTTTTCCCCACCACCTTTAATTTTAAGACGAATTGTCTCTTGAGGCGCAAAACCTTGAATAGAATTTCCATTTAACTTTACATCACTCTTAATTGGTAGGAGATATTCTGAATAAGTTGCTTCTGTTGTGATTGCATATCTTCTTCCTAACTCTAAAACAGTGCCACTAAGTGATTGACTTCCTGATTTTTGTGACTCCTCTAATGATTTATAGCTATACATAAAACCGTGATCTGCTGTAAATAAGATATTAGAACTATGCAAATCATCGGTGATTATTTTTGCTAAGCCTGTCAATTCTTCGATCGTTTTCTCACAAGCATCAAAAACATCCGTCTCAGTAGTCAATTTGTCGCCTGTAGCATCTATTCTATTATGATAAATATAAATAACTTCTTTTCCTGAGTAAACTTTACGTCTTTGCTCTCTGTTTTTTGCAATTAACTCACTATATTGAATCGCAATGCTTTTTGGATTTGCTCTATTAAGGATTTTATTCCGATTGACTGTTCCACTTGCTGAGATGCCATCCAAGTACACGTTCATTTTATCGTCAACTGTAATTTCGCCTGCGGGTAAAAGTGCTGTCATTCCAAACTTAGTGACACTTGGGAATGTTGATTGCATTGATTCTAATACGGTAGTTCCTTTTGTTTTCTTAACCAGATAATCTGATAATTCAGCTGCGACCTCATATCTCAGTGCATCTGAAACAATAACAATCGTACGTCCTTTTGTCGATGAAATATAATGTGAATAAAAGTTATTTTGACGCTCAACGCCTGAAACAAATCCTTTTTCTTTAAAATCATTTTTTGCTGAGTCAAGCCAATTTCTGTTAACCTTTTTCAAATACCATTCATGATATAGTCCCTCTACGACATCAACAGTGGCTCTCAAATCCTCTTCTAGCAAAGGATGATGAGTAGATTTTGCCTTGTTGAAATAAATATGAAACTGGCGATAATAACTATCCATCAAGTAGAAGTCCTCAGTATAGCTCTTCCATATTTTATCTGCACCGACAGTATGAAAAGCATCTAAGTGCTTAAGATAGAACTCTTGCATTTTTCCTATATAGAACAAGCCTTCAAAATAATTTTTATGAAGTTTATACCAAGAGGAGATCCGCAATTGCTCAACTAGAACTTTGATATCATCAACTTTTATTATCTGATTGCTTACTAGGTCAAATTGACGTTTCAAGAGAATCACATTGATAATTGGAAAAATATTACTTACTCTTAACTCACTTTGTCTTGAAAACAAACTAAACAAGTTAAGTCGATTTTCAACTTCATAAACAATACTTTCAAGATCATTATTTAAATCACTCGCTTGCCAAGCACGAATAAACTGATAACAGTAGTTTGAGTAATTTATAGCACAATACGGACTTAACTCTTTATAAGAATCAACTGGATTATTTTGAGCAAAAGCAGTAACAAGTATGTGTGCAGCTAAATCAAACACTGTACGAGATATACCATTTGCAAACCCTGTGTACTTTTGAACTAAATGCCAAAACTCATTGATATTTCCAAATTTAGCAATAGATACCGTTTTTTCGTTTTCTTCTTCTAATCCTGAAATTAGTACTGCTTTAATGACATCTTCAAATTTTGCATCTGTCAAACCACATAAGGTAGCCATAATATCAACATGAAGCTGTTCTGCTTCTTCATATCTCCTGCCACGCCTTTGAATTTTTAACTTCCGTTCCTTATTAGCAAAGAATTTAGAGTATTTTTTTAAAACTCTACGCATTTCTTGAGTTTGAGCAATATTTAATTCTTCCATTTGCAAAGAGACTAAATCAGCTCTGAAAGGTTCCCCACTATATTTCTTAATATCATATAACCAGTCGTCTTGATGGTCTTTTTCATAAGTTAGTGAATCATAAATTAGGTAATCACTCTCCAAATCATCAATGACTAATTGCTTCTTAACTTGAAAATTATTGCTCCCTGTTAAAATAATTTTTTTGACATTAGTGAGCTCATAGTCAGCAAAATCCTCTCTAAATTCCTCATCTTCATCACTCCAAAAAACAATACGACGTTGATGAAATTCTGGCAAAGGAGATGTAAATCGTTCTTTTAATCTTTGTTCAATTGCTTCTGATAACATTGTAACTTCCTTTCCCAATCTCTCTAATCACATTTTCAATACTGCATGAAACTTCATCATACTTGGCAGTTGAAACATCTCGACTATTTTCAATGGCTTGATGAATATCTCGAACTAAATCTGTAATTTTACGCGTTGTTTTATTGTTCTCACTATACTCTGGAATATGTTTCTTTAAATCTCGAATCACATCCGCATAGTTCATTCTCAATTTCTCAAAGTGAGCAAGCAACCAGATTTCAAACTGGGGGTTGGTAAAACCAATGATATACCCAGTTGCTAACATTTGCTCAAACTGTTGCTCCGTCAAATGGTCTTTATCAAATACAAATGCAACTTTAGCAGAATCTTTAATTTGCTTTTTGTAAAAACGGTCTTTTAGCGCAGCGTCCAACAAATGATTTAAGCCCTCACAATTGATAATTTCAAGCTTGTAGTTAGATTGACGCACAAAGTCTTGCTGTTTCAAAGCTGAGAAATAAATTTCTTCGCTAAATCCTTCGACAAAGATAGTGAAGACCTGCTTTATTTTTCGTCCCATTAGTCTTCCTCCAAGATCCCCATCAAACCAGCTTCATTCACTTCTTGAATTGCCCCAAAAAGTCCTGCTTCATACTTAGGAGAAACTTTTGTCTCTTTGCGGATTCCATCAAATTCTGAAAGTTTATAGAGTTCACTCTCACCATCAGAGTTTTTCTCAACAAAATAGATTTGATGCTTTTGGAGAATATCCATCAAGCTACTGTCATGAGTGGTTGAGATAAATTGAATGTTATTCTTTTCGCTATTGATTAAATTCACAAAACTTTGTGTCAATTTTTTATGAAGTGAACGATCAAATTCATCATTTAATATCACAATATCTTTCACCGAGTTGCCCCCCAATAGAAGTAAAATCATATTGAAATATTGTTGTGTTCCATCACTTTCATTTTGCAAAAGTATCCTGAATCTTTTTCCGTTATTTTCATGAACAAGGTATATTTCGGTTACATTTTGCATAGTGAATTGCTGCTGAAAATCTTCTGGGCCTTTTGCTTCTTTCATGTCTATTTTCATTCCAAAAGAAAGTGACGGACGTAGATTTTCCTCAATTTCTATATCAAAAATATTGAAATCCGCAAAACGCATCGCATAAAGTACGCGTTCTTTAAAGTTACTATCATCTCTTAGTTTTTGAAAAACATTTCCACTATTTGGATTCTGCAGGTCATAAAACCATGAAAAAGCAATACGTGCTGCTTTAACATTATTATTTTGTGCAAAAAATAAAGCCAAACTTGTTTTCCGTATCGTTGCTACTAAGTAATTAACTTGAGCATTGATATCTGAAAAAACAAATTCTTGATAATTTCGCTCAAAAATCAGTTCTTCATCTTGTTGCAAACGTTCAAAAACAACTTCATTTCGATTATACTCAAGAATATATTTAAAAACAGATTCACGCTTTAAAAATACAACTTCAAATCTTGTGTTTTCTTTATTTGAAGCAAAACTATCTGAAAAAAGTCCTTGTTCATCATTTTGATTGGGATTTAAAATCAAGGCACTTAGCTGAAATAAAGCTTTCAAAATATTAGATTTTCCGCTCGCATTTGCGCCGTAAATCATTGCATTTTTAAGCACACGAATTGTGCCTAATTTCGTCTTAACCTCAAAACGGCGATTTTTATCACTTCGTTCATCTTTATTCAATACAAAAGAAATCTCTTGTTCTTCCTTAAATGACCGATAGTTTTTCACTTTTAAAGATAATAGCATCTCAACATCTCCAATCTTAAAAACACTTTCCTGTATTTAATTTTAACATTTTATTGTTTAAAACAGAAGAAAAGACTTTGCCGAATTTAACAAAGTCTTAACTATTTAAACTTTAATTGCATACACGCTGCGTTCGCAATTTATTTTAATCTCCAATATGAGGGCGACTACTTAAAAAGGATACTCTGAATCATTTATTTCGGTATTCGAGATTACTTCCGATAATGAAGCAATTACTTCTTTGTTAATGAATATTGTTTCATCAATCTTATATTTATCCTTCAACCAATTCTGGTTAAATATAGGTTCAAATTCTTCATCTTTAACAACAGCAACACAAAGCTTGGTTAGCTCATTATTATTTTTTTCAACATAAGCGTTAATCAACTCGGATTCATCTTCCAAATTTCTAATCACTAGACGCTGGCTCCAGATTTCTTTAACAGCCTTATTCAGAAGTGCACCAACATCATAATAAGGTGGAAGATTAACTGTCACATAATTTCTAGCTTCAGGAAAATAGTCTCTCGCCTCTTTATTTGATAATCCTAAAATTGATTTCCCCATAAATTAGCTCCTAGAACACCTTCGTTAAAATATCCCCAAACTTCGGATAGTTAACCTTTACTCCATCATCAAGATCTAGCTCGATATTCATATCTGCTAGGTGATGAACTTTTTCTTCAAAAATTACTGTCTCTTGAACTTGTGCCATAAACTTGGTTTGAGCTTTGGTTAAAGCGACACGCTCGCGTCCTTCTGCAGTCAGCAATTCTTGTTCAATTTGTTCAAGTTGCGTGTGATAGCGGTCTTGCTGCTCATGGATATAATCGGTACGGAGTTTGGCAAGTGTATCACGACTGTATCTGTGCAAGTAAACCAACGCTTTAAAACCATTTTTCTTACCACTATCAAACATCCAATAGATTGGACGTTTTTGATACATCTTGACATGATCTTTGTAGAAATCTTTAAGGAAATAGTTCCGCAAGACCTGTCTTGGTGTGCCTTTACCACCTAGTGCGTCCGCAATGAATTTGAGATTTTCTTCTAAAGTCGCTTCTCCATAGATTTTGCTGATGAACTCCACAAATCGACCTACGATATCATCCTCAAAATACTCATCATCTGTGATTGGGATAATATTATCTTCATCAGGAAGGAAAGGATCTATCCCGTTCTCAACTCCGTTACGTTTTGCAGAATCCATAATCCGCTCCACCTTTGAACCATAGCTCCAAGCGCCACCTGCATAGAAAAGGCCATCTTCGTATGGCGTGTAACGTCCAAATATACAGCCCACTGCATAGCTGATGAGTGATTTCACATCACGCACCAAGTCAGCTTTACGAACAGTGACATCTTTATCTTCAACCTCAGGACTTAACTCATCTTGCAAGCCATAGATATCAATGAAAATTTCGTTAAGCTTTTCTTCATTGGCTTTCAAGGTATTGAAGCGCTCATCAGCTTCTTTTTCCCAAAGTTCAAAAGCTGTCGCAATCTTGTCAGTACTGACAAGAAGCGGATGTTTCTTGAAGTCCCATGAATTTTCGAAAGAGTCCCAGTCGGTACGGGAGATGGAGATATTGTGTTCGACAATGGTTTCTACTTCTGCTATACAACTAAATAAAATCGGTAGGTTGCTGACATTTCCCTTTTGAAAATTCATTGTCGGATTAATTGCTGATAAATAATATGAAGCTACACAGCTATTCAAGAAAGCTAACAAATATTTTATTGAATATCCTGGTGGAATTGAAGCAAAAGAACCGCTTGCATCATATAAAAATCCATACTCCGTATACCTTGTAGAAAACATATTTGATGACAATGAGTTCCAACAAATATTTTCACAAAATATATACTCTAAATTAAATGCATGCGCTGGTATCTTGCCAGCTTCATTTTTTAGATTTCTCATATTATAACCGTCGTTATACCAGTCAACTACATATTCATTATTACCATACCATCTCCTAAACTCACCACCTTTACTGTATGGAAACCATTTTGCATTACTCATTATTGCTAAATCACGTGATTGACAATTTACACAAAAGCTTTGATTATTTACTTCATGCCATAGCCTCACAAATATATGATTGTTTCCCGTTATCATTCCCGCACGAGTTGTGAATAAATCACCAAAACTTGATGCTGAATCAAAAATCTCAAAGGCTTTTCTGTTCACCCAATATGCCACGGGACTACCCGGTATCTTGGAAAAATTGTCAGCATTAGAGACGTAGCGATCCTTACCCCTTAAGAACGATATTTCTTTCTCATCTTGACTGTTAAAGTCCACCAAGCGGATATACGTTCCCAAGAAACTCGGCGTTTTGTGAGTGTTTAGGACAAATGCTGTAGTCTGCACTACTTCACCGCCGATTTCCTCAAACGCTCGTGCTCCCAAATGTGCCATGTTTACGATGTCACAGGTAAGCAGTTTATTACGCAGTTTTTCATAACTTGACAGGAACATCCAAGCATGTTGAGTAATCATCGCCTGATAGCCAGTCGGCTTCAATAAATGCCTGCACCTTTCTATGAACGCGGCGAAAAGGTCGCTTTTCGTGTCAGAATAATTCTTCTTCACAAATTCAGACAATTTTCCACTCATACCATTTGAACTCATATAAGGCGGATTGGTCACAACCACATCATACTTTTGTGACAACAGTCGTTTAAAGTTCCATACACGTAGTTTCGTGCCATAATCTTCCAAATCCAGCTGATCAATCTGCTCTATCGGTTTAGGCTCAAGCGTTTCAACTTTGAGCAAAGAACCAAATTCTTCTCCGTTTGTCCAGCCTTCTGGATGATAGATTTGTGGTTTCACGCCAAGTGTCAAGAAACGACGATTATATTGTCTTGCTTTCATCATCAGTGCAAAGTAAGACAAGTGATAAGCACGTTTATCAATATCTAGTCCAAAAAGATTTTTCTCTAAGATGAGCTGTGCAGCCTCACGAGGACGATAGCCTGCACTTTCATAGATTTTAATCAAGACATCGAAGGCATAAACCAAGATATGACCGCTTCCCATACAAGGGTCAAGGAAAGTAATGTCTTCAGGCGACAGTCCGCTTCTTGTGCTACGAATTTGTGCAAGCTCACTTGCTACTTCGGGCAGTTGCTCAGCTTCTTCAAGGTAGTATTTCCATTCTGACTTGAGCGGACTATCGGGGTGAGCTTCTAACCAAGTCCGACCGAGCGAATTTTCAACCATATAGCGTACAATCCAGTCAGGTGTGAAAAGTTGAGTGGCTGCGGGAATTTTCTCTTTAGTGATTTTTTTGTTTTTCTTCAGTCCATCAAAGACTTCTTGCTTTGGCTCTGTATTGTAGTATTGATAAAGCCAGCCGATAATCTGTACGGCATCTTGCCAGTCAGCCTCAGGGATATCAGAGACTAGACGACCGAGTACACTATCGTCTTTGAGAAGGTTTGTAGGAAGTAAAAGCTCGGTGTAGCTATCCAAACGTTCAAACATCTCAGGGAGTGCTGAATTGAGCGCGTTACATTGTGTCAGCAAAAGATAGTTATAAAGTTCATTTGTGGCATTATCATTGATGAAAGTTGCCACTTTTGACGAATCAAGTCCATCAAGCTCTAAGCGCAAGGCATTGTCTAAAATTTCAGGCTTAAACTTACCATTAATATCTGAAAAAACTCGAATGTGCGTTGGTAGATAATCGTTGACTTCCATGTAGCGAAGCGCAACAAAACGGTTGAACCACGTATAAGCCACTTCTTCCATGACTTGTTGGTAACTGGATTGTTTGATTTTTGAGACGAGCTCTCTACGTTGGGACTTCTCATTGTCCGTTAGCACACGCTCATTGACAGCGACAGGGTTTTCTTCTCCATAGCCGTTTTCATCAATTCCGTAAAAATAAGCTTGCTGTTTCACTTGTGAGATGAGTTCCGTTCTTGCCCATACCGCATATTTTTGAACGGCATTTTTATTCATAAGTCACCTCTTAATTAATTTTGATACTGTCATTAGTATCTAATTTGCTGTAAAGCTTTTGCTTTATTGCGTCTAAATAGTCATCAATCTCTTGATGTGAGCTGAGCATTTTGACAGGAAACACTTCCATACGGCGCACACGAGTAATCTTAGGGATATGAGTTTCAATCTCAGTCCCATCTTCATACACAGTAAACTCTGTTTGTCGAACCAATCCTTCGATTCGAGCAACTACAGGAGCAGTGTAATTTTGAAGCTGGCGAATCATCGCATCAAGCTTCATGATTTGAGTGGTATATTCCACCTCTTCCTTTACACTTGTATAATATTGATCAGCTCGAGTGACTTCATTTTGCGCCCGAAGATCCCCCTCCGCTGTTGTATGCACTTCCGCCATACACTCTTGAATATTTTCAAAAACTTCCGCTTTCTTTTGAGCTAGTAACTCTTGGTGGACATTTTTAACCTCTTGAATTAAGCTTGGAAGTTCTTTGATGCGTTGGTATGGCTTAGGATTTGCTAAAATTGTTGCGATTTCTCTTAGGCTATCTGTTGCTTTTTCGCTTGTTTCAAGATAATGCCTTTCATCTTTCATATCAATTTGAAGTTTGAGGGCATTATCAAAAATCTCACGCTGAGAAGTAAAGAATGTCTCAATATCCTCTAAATCCTCTGACATATCGTACAAGTCATCTTGCTTTTGAATCAAGATTGTCAACAAAGCGATACTATCAGATTTTTGTGAAAGAATATCTTGTAGGAGTTGAATGGCATATTCAACCTCATGCTTTTGTGGGTAGCTTGTTACTTTGTATTCAGCGAGTAGTTCGTGATAATGATTGACTTTATCTGTCAGTGTCGCAACAACAAAATCTGGCAATTCTTCTTCACCAGTTGGCACACTCATGCGATCCATCCACTCGCGCATGAAGATAGCAGATTTTCTTAGGTGTTCTTCTGATGGTGCAACTTTACGTTTGACACTTGCACGGTCAATTTCCGATTTTCTACGTAGATAGTTCACTAGATTTCGATTATCAGCTCCTACCACTGCGCCAGCGTATCTAATCTCAATTTTCTTAGCTACAATGAGTTGTGCAATCATCCCAGCAATCTCATGCTCACGCCAACCATAAGGAATCGCTTGATAACGCTTTTGAACATCACCCATGGTCACAGGGATATGGCTCATCTCACGCTCATCCAACCACTGCAACATTTTTTGAATGGCAAACTCGTTATTCCCCCCAGTTCCTTCAAGTGTCGTTTCTGAAATCACGTTGTTTAAAACTGCTTGAATATCAGCATCACTCTCATAGAAAGTGTTTACCAAGTCAAGTTCTGAGTAAACATCTTCAATCAAGTGATTTAACAGGGTATCGATCTTAACTTTTGCTTCCCCCGCCTTGATTTCTATTTTTTCACCAAAAGCATAAAAATCTCCTTCAATAATCGCCTGCTCAATTTGCTGTTTCGCTTCATCTTCAAGTTTTCTTGCTTCTTCTTGGCGAGTACGGATAATCGTTTGAACGTGTTCTGGAAGCTGTCCAATATTTTTTTGCTTCACATACTTCTTGATTTTAGCTGCTGACTCAAGTGCATTATAATACTGGGCTGTTGTTGAAAGTAAAACGACTGCTTCATTATTTGCTCTCGAATCAAACAGGATTTTATTTTCATCACTCAAAAAACCATCGCTCGCTACAGTAATGAATCGTAAGCGAATGTCACCTTTTACACCACCAATAAGCGTACTATCAATATATTGGTCATAAGCAAAGTCATATCTCCCATTTTTACCATATTTAAATTTCTTCGATGGATAAATTTCAGAAAAAATAGTTTGACCGATGCCTTGTACAATATTGGCACTATCCACTGGTGTATTACGAATTTCTTGAGCAATATCTTGCTCTTCATCAGTCAAGAAATAGTAACGATCTCCATTACGAGCGATATAGTTCTCCCGCTCTAAGCGCTCTAATGATTCTGTAATTTCTTGTCTAAGTTTAATCTTGTCTGTTTTGATACTGTCAATCATCAAAATTGAAATATTATCAATATTTGACTTGATATCATCAATATAACGAATCAAATAAAGTAATTTCAGTACATCAACATCTAGTTGCTTCATATTGGGATTGGTATCAACTAAATTTTGGCAACGGTCAATAACACGACGAATCGTACTTTCTAAAAAGGTATGAACTGTATCATAGAATCTAAAGAATGGCACAAGTGCTTGTTCATCAGCATCTTGAACTTTTTGCGCAGCTTCTTGGAAACCTGACAGCATTGAACGTTCACCACCTGATAAGTGCTTTCCAGAGTTGCCGTGTTTTCTGATTTCAGCCAAGACCTTTTGGATAACGATAAATTGATATGGAACGAATGGGAAAGTTGAAACAAATTCTTCTGAATCATTGAATCCCTTCATATCTGAAACTGCATCACTAAAGGTAAAAAGATTTCTAAGCACCGCATAATCTTCACTATATTCAAGCTGAAGTTGTTGCTTCGCCTCATCTGTTTTCTCAAGAATACGTTTCTTAATTACTTCGTCGACTGATGCTGATGAAAGTGATAAACGAGTGTTGAAGCGCCCTTGAATTTTTGAAAAATCATCGCCTGCAATCTTAACAACTGAGTCAATTGCTTCTTGACTAGTCACCATCACCCAAACTTTACCCTGACAATGTGTCCCAAGCTCTTCGACAATCGTTTGGAGATTAATCATCAAGTTGCCATCATCACCAATGTATTGCCCCACTTCATCAATACAGAATAAAAGCCTGAAATCACCATCTTTTGCATCAACATAACCTTTAATATCAGCTACAAGTTGTTTGATACTCATATCAATGTTTTCTTCGCCATTGAACCAGTTTCTGGCTGCGGTATCACTCATACCAAGCACTTTTTGAAGAGTATCGACAACATCATCTTCAAAGAAAGCATAGGCTTCACGACTTGTCAACCATGGGTCTCCATGAATATCGTTGAAAACTCGATGGAATTCATTGGTTTTGCCCTTTTTATCAATGAACAATTCTAGCTTTGCTAGTTTTAAATCATCACCAAAAAAACCTAAATGATTGTAGAACACTTTCGCAAACACACGCAAAATGGCAGTCTTGTCCTTATTAATCGGGCCTTCATTATCAATATTGAAAAGGATTGACTCTGTAGGCACGTTTGCTGATTGAAGAAGTTTTTCATATAACTTCACATCAACAAATTTATCTTCAAAGAAATCAATAGCTTTTTTATTATCGACTTCTTTATTTGATAAGAGATATGATAAAATCTTTAGGAAGTGAGATTTACCACTCCCAAAGAATCCTGAAATCCAAACGCCAACTTTATCTGTCGGATAGTCAAGTGCTAAAGAATAGTTGTCTAGGAAAGTCTTAAAATGTCTCTCTAACTCCTTTGTAACGATATACTCTTCTAACTCGGTACTCAAGCTTTTGTTATCATCTTGGCTTACTTTGACTACTCCATTGATATCGCGATTGATATCCTTTTTAAACATCTTTTGAATTTTCATTCTGATTTCTCCTCAATCAAAAGGTTAAATGCTCTATAATAATTTCCATCACTAAACTCATTAAATAAACTCAAGCTTTGTCCTGTAAATTCTCCAGGATAAAACATAATAATTGGTACATTTTCAAACATATGTTGCATATTATCTAACACTTTGTGAGCCCGCATAAAGGGATAAACTTGGCCAACTCCAGTTAAAAACAGTACATTTCCTTTTCCGATTTCTACTTTCTTCATTCGGTCTAAAAACTCGTTTGGACTAGCTATCTTCTGAAGTTGCTGCAACAAGAAATCTTTTCCTTTTTTACGCTCCATATCACTAATGGCAGGCAATACTCGTTTTTCTTCTAAAATTTGAAGAAAAAGTTCATATAAATCTTGCTTCACAATTTTAAACGGAGGGTTAGAGCTTTCCACTATTTTTTGAACGTAAGCCTGAACAATCAGTTCATCTTTAGGATCATATTGAAAAATGTAAATTCCAACTTCATTTGATAGCCCTTCATTTTCCAGAAATCCTTTTTCTAAAATTCTTGGTTTAATTTGATCTAATCTCTGTTTTATATCTGACATTTATTAACTCCTTGGAAAATAATTGAATGCAGAAAATGCTGCTTCATCATGATTTTCTCTCATTCCTTCTTCAAGTTCAGCGCTAATAAGAATAGGATTTAGTTTTGTACTTTTTGATGAATTTAAAATCTCAACCTCAACTAGGCACTTTCTAAGTACTTGACTCAATTTTTTTATAGTTGCCTCGCTCCAAGATGCCACACTATCATTTTGTTCTTGAAGTCTTGTGAAAAATTCATTGATATCTTTTACAGTTAGCGTATCGTCATTTTGTCGATATTTTTCTCCAACTACATCAACCATGAATTCCCACACCAAACGATTGTATCGCATGATTGAGTAAAGATTGATTTGTTTAGCAACATCTGTAGGGGCATTGATTATTTCAGCTACTAATTTATCATTATCTAACAAATTAGCTCTTTTAAAGCACGCTCTCACCATTCTTGAAACTTGTCTTTCAGTTGGATATTGAAATAGATTATCTTTTTTGACTTCTGAAATGATTTTTTCTATTAGTTGTTTCTCTAAATATTTTTTTGCTACGATACGCATCTCATGAAACAAAAATTGCTCTGCAGTTAGCGCACCACTATATCTATCAGATTTCATCATCTCAATCACTCTCCCTTCACTTGATTAGTCAATATTGGCACTATCTCCACTCTCTACCCATCTATCAACTTCTGAAATTTTAAATTTATATTGTTTTCCCATTTTATGATAAGGAATTGCATCTTTTTTTATCCAGTTTCTGATTGTATCTTTGCTTACACCACAATGCTCAGCAATTTCCTCTAAATTCGACCACTTTTCAGGTTCTTTCTCCATTTTCTACACCTCTATCTTTGATTGCTTTTACTTATTATTGTATCATATTTTATATTTGAATAAATATTATCTAATGACATTTAATAGGATTTACTATGAATAAATAAGAAAATTTGGATATAAAAAAACTTCAGTATTTTTTGTACTGCACCCCAAAAGTTAGACAGAGAATGTCGTGCACCCATAAATTTGGACCGATGCTCAAGTAAAATTACGGTATTCGATTGGAGATAACCATCCTAATTTTTTCTTCACTCTTTTTGTATTGTAATAGTGTATCCATTGTTTGATGGTTTGCTTAAGTTCATCATAAGAATTAAAAGTGTGTCCATAATAGATTTCTTGTTTAAGAAGCCCAAAGAAATTCTCCATAACTGAATTATCATGACAATTTCCTTTGCGACTCATAGATTGAAAAATACGATGCTCTTTCAGCTTATCTGTATATTGGTGCATCTGATAGGCCCACCCTTGATCAGAATGAAAGGTACGACGAAAGAGACAATCAGAGGTGATGTCTATGGCTTGATTTAAAGCAGTCATAATAGATTGAGCACTCGATTGTTTGGAAAGACTGTAGGAAATAACTTCACGATTAAACAAGTCAATAAAAGGGTCAAGGTAAGCTTTTTTGACATTCCCCTTCTCATAATATTTAAATTCAGTGGTATCCGTTGTGATTTTTTGATGGACAAGAACAGTTTTAAATCGCCTTCTTATCAAGTGTTTCGCTACTCTTCCTACATAACCGCGATAAGAATTATATTTTCTTGATTTATGGTGAAAATTGGTCACAAGGAGACTGAGCTTCCTCATGACTCTTAACACACGCTTTTCATTGATTATCATCCCCTCCCGTCTCAAAAGGGCAGTAAGAGGGCGGTAAGAGGGCGGTAACCCGCATTAGGATGTTCTTGACGGAGATGCTTAAGTTTATTCTCTAAATCAAGGTCCTTGTTCTCTCTCGCCTTCAAAGTATAAAAATAGCTTGATTTTGCTAAACCAACGGTCTCTAGTAATTCTTTAAGTGTGTAGTGTTCACGGAGACTTCGAATTATTTCAACTTTTTCTTGATTTGTTTTGTTTCTCGTAGTCTCCGAAGTTCTTTTAAACAGTCGATCTCAACTTGTGCTCTTCTGAGTTGTATTTCTAGTTCTCGAATACGCTGACTTTCGATTTTACTGGATTTGGCTTTTGGCATAGTTTCTATAGTTGACGCTTTCCATTGTTTCTAAAAGCATTCGTACCATATTTGTTGTATTTAAGTACCCAAGCGGTAAGAAGAGTTGGGGCATCAATATCAAGCTGGTTCGCAGCCTCACAGTAAGAAATGTCTTTTGATAAATAATATTCTACCGCATTAAGCTTAAACTCACGAGAATACGTCCGCTTTTTACGCTTTCTTTTCAGTCCTTCGAAACCGTAGTACTCGTAAACATTGAGCCATTGAAGGATAATTGATTTAGTAGGTAAGCCATACTTTTGTGCTAACTTTTTATATCCTCCAAGACCCTCTAAGTAATCTTGAATCACTTGTCGTTTTAATTCATAAGAATATTTGACCATAAGAAAACTCCTCATAATTTGGATGTTTGGTCCAGACTATGGGGAGCACGACATTTTTTCGTCTAACTTTTGGGGTGCAGATCACAAGTTGAGAGCTTTTATTTAAGCCTTAAGGACGAATACGTCCAAGCATACGTGGGAATGGAATGGCCTCACGTATGTGTTGGTTACCTGTGATAAAGGTTACCACACGTTCCAAGCCAAGTCCAAATCCAGAATGTGGCACAGAACCGAATTTACGTAAGTCAAGGTACCAGCTGTATTCTTCTTCTGAAAGACCGAACTCTTTGACTTTTTCCACCAAGTAATCGTAATCTGTCGCACGTTCTGAACCACCGATGATTTCTCCATAACCTTCTGGCGCGATAAGGTCAGCACAAATCACAACATCTTCACGTGTTGGATGTGGTTTCATGTAGAAAGCTTTAATCGCTTTAGGGTAGTTGATGATAAATGTTGGCACGCCATAGTAGTTAGAGACAAATGTTTCATGTGGTGAACCAAAGTCATCGCCCCACTCGATATGATCGTAATCGTTATTTGCTTCTTCTTTTTGAAGAAGTTCAATTGCATCATCATAAGTGACACGTTTGAATGGTTCATTGACATATTTTTCCAACAAATCAATGTCACGTTCCAAAGTTTCTAAAGCATAACGTTGGTTTTCCAAGACTGATTTAATCAAGTGTTTGACGTATGCTTCTTGAATATCCAAAGATTCTTCATGTGTCGTGAAGGCCATTTCCGGCTCAATCATCCAGAATTCTGTCAAATGACGACGTGTTTTTGATTTTTCAGCACGGAAGGTTGGACCAAAGGTAAAGACTTTACCAAAGGCCATCGCTCCTGCCTCAGCATAGAGCTGACCTGTTTGTGACAAGAAAGCAGGATGCCCAAAATAGTCTGTCTCGAAAAGTTCTGTTGTGCCTTCTGGTGCAGAACCTGTCAAGATTGGACTATCAATTTTAACAAAACCATTGGCATTGTAAAACTCATATGTTGCACGGATAATTTCGTTACGTACAAGCAGAATAGCATGCTGTTTACGGCTACGCAACCACAAGTGACGGTTATCCATCAAGAAGTCTGTTCCGTGCTCTTTTGGTGTGATAGGATAATCCACAGATCCACCAACGACTTCAAGGTCTGTGACATCAAGCTCGTAACCAAATTTTGAACGTGAATCTTCTTTTACAATCCCTGTTACGATTACTGATGTTTCTTGAGCCAAATGTTTGATTTCAGTGAATTTTTCTAGTCCTGCTTCTTCACCAAATTTTTCAATCATGTTTGGTTTGAAAACGACAGCTTGGAAATAAGCTGTACCATCACGGAGTTGGAGAAATTGCAATTTTCCTTTTCCTGATTTGTCTGCAACCCAAGCGCCAATTTTGATTTCTTCTCCAACGTGGTCTTTCACATCGATGATTGATACTAAGTCTTTCATAAATCTTCCTTCTCTTTTTATTAATATAAATCTTTGTCTGCAAATTTCTCTAACCAGATTTCCTTCAAAGTTTTCAAATCTTCTTTAAAAGCTTGAGGTGTCTGCAATTCATCTTTCTTGAGCTCCTCAAGCACTAGAAGTTCAAAGTCATCCGATTTCCAATCTTTGTCAATAGATAGCGGAACGCCAATACCTGTTTTTGGGGAAAACTCAAAGCGATTTTTCAAACCAGGTAAATCTGGCGCTGTATCCAGATAAAACTTTTTTTGAAATATTTTTATAAGCTACAACAGCCCCAAACTTTTCTTGAAGCTTGTAAGCTGATTTCGCTTCTTTTTTATCTATCATTTGTCTGTTCCATCCAGTCTTTAAGCCGTTGTACAGCTTCTGTTAAACTTTCAAGGTCAGTAGCATAACTCAATCTTACATGTACAGGTGAACCAAATCCTTCACCCGTCACAAGAGCCACACCAGTTTCTTCAAGAATCGCTGTCGCAAAATCCGTAACATTGTCATACCCTTTAAGTGTCATGGCTTTCTCAACTTTAGGGAAGAGATAGAATGCACCATTAGGTTTGATGGCCTCAAAACCAGGAATTTGATTAATCATAGGATGAATTACATTTAAACGCGATTCAAATGCTGTACGCATTTTTTCGACTGCCGTTTCATCAGAATTAAAAGCTTCAATGGCTGCATATTGGGCAACTGTACTTGGGTTTGAAGTTGTTTGACCTGTAATCTTTGTCATTGCTGCAATAATTTCACTGTCCCCAACTGCAAGTCCAATACGCCACCCGGTCATTGCAAAGGTCTTCGAGACACCATTAATGACAATTGTGCGTTGACGAATCGCTTCTGATAAGGATGAAATAGCTGTAAATTCGCTTTGATTATAAACTAATCGGTGATAAATATCGTCTGCTAAGATTAAAAGATCGTTAGCTACAGCCCAATTTCCCAGAGCCAGTAATTCTTCTTTTGAATAAATCATTCCTGTTGGATTGGATGGACTATTTAATAAAAGCACCTTCGTCTTTTCGGTTTTTACTGCCTCGAGTTGCTCAACTGTGATTTTAAAGTCATTTTCTTGCAAAGTCGAGACGACAACAGGTTGGCCTCCTGACATTTTGACTTGATCCACATAACTCACCCAATACGGAGCTGGGATGATGACTTCATCTCCTTTATCTAAAACACTTTGGAAGAAGGCATAAAGCGCAAATTTAGCACCCGTGGTAACTAAAATCTCCTTATCTTCAATGGCATAACCATAATATTTATCCCAATAATTACGCACAGCGCTTTTCAACTCAGGTAAGCCAGAAGCTTGCGTATAGAAACTTGCCTTGCCTGAATGAATAGAATCAATAGCTGCTTCCCCGATTAATTCAGGCGTGGAAAAATCTGGCTGTCCTAAAGTTAAATCAATAATGTTTTTCCCTTGACTTGCAAGTTCTTTGGCCCGCTTTGCGGCAGCTAGAGTCACAGACTCTTCGATGTTTGAAACAAAATCAGATAGTTTTTTCATAGATTACAACAGCTCCTTACCCGTCTTGAAATCATAAAGTTTAAAACCTTCATGACTATTGACCTGCCATACTGGCTGATCCTTATAAAGGGCCAAGACAATGGAAGTTGTATTATCAGCTTTAAGTGTATCTGCCTTCACTCCCTCTGACAGGTCTACCACTGTTAAGTTCCCGCCATTTTTAGGAATCAAAACACCAATTTCTTGCCCTTGCTCAGTTTTTCCAAGCAATGAATAGTTTGTACTGTCTGTCGTTGCTAAGTCAAAGGCTGTCGGCGTTTTTAGCTCCGTCTTCTCTTTTGCAATCGAAATCGCAGCACGTCTTGCTGTACTATAAGGACTTGTAGCTCTCCAGATAAAGAGGCTTAACGCAATAAAACCCGCCAAAATTACGGTTAAAATACCAATAATGATCTGGGAATGCAGAGACATTCGTTTTCTTCTCATAGCTTGCCTTCCTCCCCTCTAGATAATCTATTTTATTATAGCAAAAAAGCAAAGAAATTGCTTTGCCACAAAAGACCAGACACGAAAAGCTTATGAGAACGAAACACATTCTCTTGCATCATTTCGCCTTAAAACTTGTGAAAACTAGCTTAAACATCTTTAAAATAAGAAATTTTCATTAAAAATTTCGTTCATAGCTTTGGAGTGAAAATTAAAACATTACAGGAGAAAATCTAGAAGTTCACCGACTAACTCACTGTTTTTTACTTTCTTTATTGGTGCCGTTTGTGCTAAATTTTTACGCATCCTTTTAGCATAAGATTTTCCTGCTAACCGATTATCGATAATGACAACTCTGGAATATTGATCCTGTCGGCGATTAACACGTCCCAAAGCTTGCTGAAGTTTTAAAGTAGCCATCGGAACATTGAAGTCATAAAAAGGATTAGCAAATCTTTTTGCATACTTTTTCGTGAGAATATCATCAGGAGTAGCAAATGGAAGCCGAGGAATCATTAAGACCAGCTTATCTTGTTCTTCAAAGTCAACGCCCTCCCAAAAAGAAGAAAGTCCCAGAAGAATTTGTCCTTCGCCCTTGTCAAACTTTTTCTTGATTTGAGCTGCGCTGCCATTGATATCCTGGGCCAAAACTTCCCATCCTTCAGCTGATAATTGCTCTGCAACAAAGGTTAGCGATATTTTTGAGGTGAAAAGAACGACGACTTGCGTCCCAAGTTCAGCGACTTCAGAAATCTTATCTGCAACATAGTGAGCATAAGCTATTACCCCTGTATTTTTTATAAATGGACCGTCTGTCAGTAGGATAATCTCTTGATTCTCTGCTGGACGACTGTCAAACTTGAAGAAACGATAGTTTTTAAAGCCTAAAAGTTCTGGGAACATGGGCTTATCTTCAGTCAAGGCCAAGGTCGCTCCCAGCAAATATAACTTTGTCCTTTCCGGAACTAACTTTTCAAAGTTGTAAAAATCACTATTTGAAGCGTGTACAATATCGCCGTCCCGCCAGATAAAGTGTCGTTCAGGGGCGTCAAAAATATCAGCAAATTCGTTTAAACCAAGTTCTTGAGCATCTAAGGCGATTTTCTCTGCATCTAACTTTTTATTCGCAAGCTGAAAGGTTAAACTCTCCATAAGGCGCCTGCTCAGATGTGAGGCTTCAACATCTACCTTTTCTAGCTGTTCAGAAATTTTAAGCGTTTTCTGATTCGCTTTTTCAAGTATCGTAAAGAGCTGTTGAGCCTCATCAACAACCAAAACACGCTCTTTCAAGAATGTTTCTGGATAGTCGGCGAGTCTCTCAATAAGATAAGCATGATTGACAACCTTAACTTGAGAAAACTCCGCTCTCTGTTGCGCTTTGAGCCAAAAATCTTGCTCATAGTGTAAGTGCTTACTATTCACATAACCATCGTGAGCAACTTGCAAGAAGTAGTCTTCATTGGTCATGACTTTTGATAATTCATCCAGTTCTCCCGTCAGAGTCTCTGTTAGCCAAACCAAGATTTTCATCTTGAAGATTTCAAAATTCTTTCCTTCTGTAGTTGACAAGAGAAGATGAGAAAATTTTTCCAATGAAATATAGTTTTGGGTTCCCAAAAGTTTGGCAAAATTTATACCAAACTTCTCTTTTAGAAGTGGAGCAACACCATGAATCATCTGATTTTGCAATACCTTTGTCGGGGTGGAAACCACAATTTCCCTCCCTTCTGCAAGCAAAGGAAGCAAATAAGCATATGTCTTGCCTATACCAGTTGGCGCTTCTATGAAAGAGGGTTCACTTTGCGAGAGTTCTTCTTTTACTTTCTCGGCTATTTGTTCTTGCCTTTTTCTAGCTTTAAGGCCTAGATAACTGATATTTTTCGCAAAAGAGGAGGCAAATGGCTTCTTCTCCTGCGTGATATTTTGTACCTGTGTTGCAATATTATGAACGAGGCGAAGATTCTCCACTTGTAAAGGCGTGTACTCAAGTTGTTCTTTTAAAAATTCCTTTGTCTCGTAAAGGAGACTGTCTGAATGGCGAATGATCTCCTCAAGAACAGGACGTGGCAGCTGTCGTATCTTATCTTGCATTTTAAGTAGCAGTTCTGCTGTTGCTAGAGCATCTGATAAGGCTGCGTGTGGCTGATCATGCTGCAAATCAAGTTTCTCACTTAAGGCTTCCATACCATATTTTTCGAAAGTAGGGAACAATACACGCGCTAGTTCAACCGTATCCACACGAGGCATTTCTAAATCAAGTCCCAGTGGGAAAAGACTCTTCATTAAGAGGGAATAGTCAAAACGTGCATTATGCGCAACAAAAATACAGCCCTCCAACTTCTTACGCACTTCTTCTGCAACATCTGAAAAGTCAGGGGCTTTTGCCAGCCGCTGATCCGAAAGACCTGTAAGATCAACAATTCTTGGCAAAAGTGACTCATGTGGATTGACATCGGTCGTATAAGTATCTACCAGCTCCCCGTCCTCGACCAACGCAATACCGATTTGGATAATTTTATTCTGCGAGCTGTGCGCATCGGTGGCTTCTAAATCTACCACAGCATATCGAGTCATTTTTTCACCTTTCATTTCCTGTTTTTAAACAGCTAAAATACATCTTAATAATTATAGCAAAAAAGTGAAAAAGCTGCTTTTTAGTAAGAATATACCAAAATATACGGAGACTCTCCGAACTTTTAAACTGGAAAGACATTCAAAAAACTTATAGAGTATCTGGTCAACCGTTTATATCTGTCAGAGAGAAAAGTTTTCCAGCTGCAAAGTTTTGGCACATGTTCATAAAACTGTACTTTAGACGTTTAAACTTTACAACATTTGAAAATCCTAATCTTATGTCAAAGGATCAAAAATAGTTTTTCTTTTACAAATAACACAAATTAGAGTAAAATTAGAGTATAGTAACAAAAACGAAAAGGAGTTTCACTATGCTTGATAATTACAAAAAAATCCTTGTTGGCCTTGACGGTTCTGTAGAATCAACAAAAGCCTTTGACAAGGCTGTTGCTACCGCTCTTCGCAATGATGCTGAATTAGTGATTGCCAATGTCATCGATTTGCGTGCCTTCCAATCCATTTCTGCCTATGATTCTGTTGTTGCTGACGATACACACAAAGGGGCTGAAAACCTCATTAACGATTTTGCAACTGAAGCAAAAAATGCTGGTGTAAAAACTGTATCAACGCGTGTAGAATTTGGCTCACCAAAAGTGATGCTGGGACAGACTCTTCCAAAAGAAGAAAATATTGACCTCATTGTTCTGGGAGCTACTGGTTTAAGCTATATCGAACGCATCTTTATTGGTTCTGTTGCAGATTACATCATTAAAAATGCCCCATGTGACACGCTCGTTGTACGTAAATAAGTCCCACGGTTTAGCCTTTCTGCTGGAAAAATTACCCAAATGAAAAAGCAATGCAAAAATTGGCATTGTTTTTTATTTTTCAATCTTACTTTTTAATTTATCAATAATTAATTTGTTAATCCCTTTAGGGTTTTGAGCTTTGAGCATAGCGTAGGCATAGCTAAAGCCAAAAGGTTTAGGAGCATATGCAATATAACGTGTCTGCCAATCACTTGGATTCCATTTTTTCTTGGCTTGATAAAGGCCTTTGAAGCCATAAACACCGTTCATATTCTCATATATAAACTGGAAAAGTTGGGTAGTCACTTTACTGCTGTCTTCTTTGTCTTCAATATTAGCAAGAGGACACAGTCCAAGATTTCCCCAAGTCACACCTTCCTCCCGCATCGTTTCAAAAGCTTGGAGTAGGCACAGTTCCATTGAACCGTTCGGAACATGTGTACGTCGGCGCGTAACATCTGCCATATACCCTGTTTCTTCGCCCTCAGCATAGGGAACAAAAATCACAAAAGCCAGCATTTTTCCAGAAGCATCTCTGCTATAAAAATACCGCCGCCCTAAAGGACTTTCCAAAGCCAAGCCACCAAGCATAAAGCCTAATTCAGGTCCTTTTGAGCCAAACCATTCCTCCGAAACTTGTCGAAGTTCCTCCTCTATCTTTACATCGCGTTTTTCATTGGGCTTGTATTCACTCACTGTGATTCCTAGACGACGCGCATGATTGATATTGGCCCTGACTTTCGCTGTTTTCTTTCCTTTAAGCTCAAAGTCTTCTAAACGTAAGCAGGCATCCTCACCTATCTTAATCATGGAAAAACCATACGACTCATAAGCAGAACGCATCGTTTCCGTAATATCCATAAAAAGAATTTTCCAGCCGTTACGACGTGAAAAATGAACCAGTTCTCCCATAAAACGCACGGCATCTTTCGGAGCCCAGACAATGTCACCACAGCCTACCAGAACATTATTTACCACTGTGTAAGCCAACATTCCTTCAACTGTTACACTAAAGAAATATGATTTTTGACCATCGATGGTCATGTAAGCCATAGGATTCTGCCCATATCTCTCAACCAGTGCAATTGCTTTTTCTTTTTCACGCCCACTTAAAATAGGGTAGTAAACCAGTGGCTTCAAGAGATAATACAGTGCCAAAACAACGCAAATCCAAGTAACAATAATCAAGCCAACGAGGTAGAAGCCATGCACATGGGAGTTAAAGTGTGCCTGCTTTACATCCATGGTTAAGAGAAAATGCAAGGATTGCTTAAAAATCAAGTAAACATCTGTATTCCCCAAATAATCTCGTCTTAAGAAGCTTAAACTTAACAGGGTATTGAATAAGGCCAGTACAAGTGGAATAAATCCTAAAAATACCGCTTTTCTAGCATAATTATGATCAATTGTTCGACTAAAATCCCGATGAGTCAGCCCGAGAATAAGCAAGATTGTTAGCGAAATAATAGAGCCGATACTAAAAAAGTTTTGGGTGGATATAAAATTCAACCGTAAAATAATAAGTTGGACAATGATGGTAATCATCCAAGCAGATCTTACACGTCTATAAAGGTTAAAAGAAACAAGAAGTCCCAACAAGCCTAAGGCAAAGCCCAAAATATAATGAGGCATAAAACGATAAGAAGGGAAATATTCTCTCAAGGCAGGAAACCTGTGAAGATAAAAGGCTGAAATAGCACCAATATCAATCATCAGAGACAAGAAGATAGCTAAATTCTGTGCAAAAATACGTAGTCTATACATAAATAATTCTTTCCTTATTAAAACTTTAGTGTAAAAAACAGAATATGATAAAGATAATTACTCACTCAAGAATGTAAACAAGTTTTTATTTTTTAAAATAAGCTAACGTCACCAAAGGCCCCGAATTTCATCCCCCTTCTTATGATTAGCTGCTTAAAGAAACTTTCTTTCACTCCATTTTATTGGCTGTATTATAGCTATCTTTACTTATTTGCTTGACCAAAAAACAGTCTTCAGACTGGGATGGACCATACACTTCCCTCAATTCTTACCTGAAAGCTTTCACTCAACTTCTATCTTAAGTTACGTTTTCAACTGCACTTTCAGATGTAAATCATTAAAAAATAGCTTTAACAAGTGCTTAATTTCCATTAACTCCAAACACTTTGAAAGCAGCTATCATAACATATCCTTTTTGCGTAAAGCCCAAACAACGATTCCACAAAATATGAGAGTTAGACCTAGAATAGCCCACATAATCCAACCAAGCTCCTGTCCAGGTATAGGGACGTTCATGCCATAGAAACCAACAACAACACCAGGAATACCCAAAACAAAAGTTGCTGAAGTCATGATTTTCATGACGATATTAAGATTGTTGGACACGATATTTGAGAATAAGTCACGCAAATTTTCAAGCAGTTTAAGCTGGATACGGGTTTCTGTATAAGCCTGATCCGTTTCGACGTAAATATCGTAAATCTTATCTGCAAAACCATCTTCATCTTCTTCACGCAGGTAGTCAATGAATTTTTTTAACACTTCCAAGTTATTATTTAAGGCATCTTCAAAATAGATTAGACTGGCTTGAATACCAATCATGTCTACAATTTGATCATTTTTGGTTGAATTTTTAATTCCTACCTCAAGACGACGACGACGGAGACGAAACTCTCGTAAATAAACATGGAAATCATGGGTCATCTGGTACATCACCTGATAAATAATTTCGTGCTTATAGCGACTTGTACTGTATTCTCGACCAAAAATTTGCTCTCCTTTTATATCATGATTTAAGGCAAGGATAACAGCCTCATTTTTCGTCCAAATCAATGAATAAGGAAAAGTACCTACCTCGCCATAACTTGATGAAGCTGGATATTGGAGAAGAATTAGATTATTATCAATATCATCCGTTTCAAAGCGGGCATTTTCATAATCATCAAGAATGCCGCTAAGGTAGTCAAAAGGCAGTTGAAAATACTCCGAGACACTCCCAATTTCTTCACGTGTCGGATTAAGTACATATGTAAAATTTCTCATCTCTGCCGTAGAGACTAGTCGCTGATCAGCTGACAATTCGTAATTTTTAATCATAATTATATTTTAAAGAGAAAACAAGTCCAACCCTTATAAATTCAGTGACAAAAAAGGATTATCACATCCTTTTTGACTTTTTGTTTTCCTTTACTTTCCTCCCTTTTCTTTCATTTTTGGTTAGCCTTCAATCATATGTTCAGAAAGCCAAATCATTATCCTTTAAATTCACTCATGGATTATTTTGCATACTTTTTGTCACATGGCTCTATACTTAAAGAACCATTTTTTACTTAAAATCCCTACGCACGTCCTCTCTATCAACAGAGGGCAAAAGCGCAAGAATCCAAGTATATGTTCAAGTATACTGTTCTTCTCCTAAAACTTCTGTACACGATTTTAAACACATAAGATAAACCGTAAGGACTGTGAGCTTTTTTAGAAGCAAGGAAGATAAATATGAATCCTCATTTCTACATTTAGAAGCAAGGTTACAACACTTCTTATTATAACATTTCTCTCTGCTTTTCTCCTCTACTTACCCATATCATGATAAAATCAGCAAAAACATCAGGACTCCTCAACTTTCTATCTTACAATCTTTTCGTCTTATTTTTTTGAAAGCATTTTCCAATAGAATAAGCCTCATTTATGCTACAATTAGCCTAAGGTCAAGAAATGCTTGACGTGAAAAAACACTATAAGGAGAATTAGTATGGCAACAATGGTCTTCGTAAACTTTCCCGTGACAGATATTAAAGTATCAACGTCTTTTTATGAAAAACTTGGTTTTAAAAAGAATCCTGATTTTTCTGATGAGCTCGTAAGCTGCATGGTCTGGGATGAAAATTTCTACATCATGCTCCTTTCACACGAACGTTATCAGACTTTTATCGGAGAAAAGACAATCGCTGATACTAAAAATGTGAGTGGTGCACTGGCTGCCTTTACCCTCCCTAGCGCGGAGGCTGTCAAAGAATTTGGAGAACGTGCCAGCCAAAATGGTGGACAATCTATTCATCTGGATAATGGTATTCCTGAAGATGTCATGTACGGTCTTGAAGTACAAGATCCTGATGGAAACTGTCTCGAACCTGTTTGGATGGCCATGTAAGACTAACGTATCTTCCAGCTAGAAAGAGAGCCTGACACAAAACTGCAGGCGAATCGGGCAAACAAAAAACGCTTAATCAGAGTATTATGATGAATCTGCTTAAGCGTTTTTTCTTCTAGAAATTTTGCCTCAGTTTTTTATTATCATCTATTTTAAACTGTTTAAGTAGGCATCTGTTGCTTTGAAAAAGACAACTTTTCCATCCGAACGAACTGCTCCTAACTCTTTTGCTTGGGCATCTGTAGCCCAGAAATAAAGATAAGTTTCTTTGCCATAAGCATCGATTGGATTCGGTAGCTCTGTTGAGGATTCACTGATTAACGATTTTTCATTTAAGTTTTTATTTGCTTTGCTTGTCAAAGTATAGCCATGGGCTGCTATATAAGCTTCAGCTTCTGCTGCTTTAGCAAGAACTAGATTTTTATAAGTTGTTTGGGGAGGAATAAGTCTATAGAGTTCTGAAATAGATTTTTCACTGCTGCTTGTAGAGGGAGCAGGAGATTCTGAACTCACTGAAGGTTTAGAAGAGCTGCTTTCTTTTGCAACTGATGCCGCAGTGTCCTCCTTTGCTGTAGGAGTGGCAGGAGGTTGAGTAATATTTGATATGCCCAAAGCCACTATAGCACCAAGTAAAAACGAAAACATGCCTACAACAATGTATTTTTTCATCTGAAAATTTTCTCCTTTTTTATCTTCCTCTCTATTATACACGGATTTTCCTCTCGCCTCTTCCCATTTGTTCTAAAAAATAAAACTTTAGAAGTTCAGGGCTTGTTTAGCTTGAATTTTTGTTATAATAATTTAAGTGAAATTTTCATAATCAGATGTTCGTTTCAAGAAATAAACATTGTGCATGAGCAAGAGGAGACGAGATGTGAATTACAACCCTATAAAAATCGGACAAAGAACCTTAAAAACGGCAATTTGTGCCGTATTAGCTATAATTATTGCCGAATTTTTCCATTTAGAATATGCCATAAGCGCAGGAATAATTGCAGTCCTATCCATCACGAACACACAAAAAAGCACTTTTCGTTTGGGATTCATGCGGGTATTGGGACTAATAATCGCAACGCTGTTAGCCTTTATCGTTTTGAATTTATTTCAATTCACCCCTTTATCTTTTGGAATTTTTCTGTTGCTATTTATCCCCATCTCTGTAGCAATAAAGACGAGTGAAGGTATTGTCGTAAACTCCGTCCTGTTTACTCATTATCTCCTTGCTAAAGAAATTAATTTTTCCCTAGTGGGCAATGAATTTTCGTTAATGTTTATTGGGGTAGGCTTAGCACTCTTAGCCAATATATACATGCCCAATAATGAAAAACTGCTCCAAAATAATATTCATATTTTAGAAAAAGAATTTAAAAATATCTCCGCCCATCTGGTCATCTGCCTAAACCAGAAACAAAACCTCAAAGCATTAGTAAAACAGTGCGACACACTACTTGAACTCATTGAAACAAGCAGTAAAATAGCTCGTGAAAAATCTGAGAACAATCTGTTGAGGAATAACACTTTTTATCAAAGATATTTTGATATGAGACATATACAAATTACTCTTTTAAAGGATATCATTGTAAAATTGCAAGACATCGATGTTGATAAGAAGCACTCAGCAGAGGTATCAAATATCTTTGAAACCTTATCGCTCACTTATGCTACCGATAATGATGGCAGTGATTTGTTAAGAAAGATTGACAGGGCTTATTTAAATTACCGTAAAATGGAGCTTCCTCAAACACGAGAAGAATTTGAAAATAGGGCAGGACTTTTTCAAGTTCTGCAATTACTTGAATTATTAATCCAGGAAAAAAATACTTTTGCTCTCAGTCAAGTTGGTGATACCTACTAAAAGAAAGTATATAAAAATGTGGCAAAACTTGTTGTCACATTTTTTATATTCCTTAATAATTGAGCTGCAACAAGTTAGAATCTACATGAACTTCTGTTGCAAGATTTCTCATCAAATCGGTAGGACGAACACTCATGATAACTCCTTATGTAGCAAAAAATATTTTATTTTTCAGACTTAACCGCAAAATGACTCGCAGCTACACCACCGCCATGTTTTTGGTAACTTACTTCTGAAAAACCTGCTTTACTGAATAAGGCACTCAAGGCTTGAGCATCCGGGAAGTTTTCTGCAGATTTCTGAAGCCATTGATATTCTCTCAATGATTTTGCGAATATTTTTCCCAGCAAGGGCATAATTTTTTTAAAGTAGAATTCAAAAAGCTGTTTATAAACAGGCAATGTCGGATGTGAGGTTTCAATACATACGACTTTTCCACCGGGTTTTAATACTCGGAAAATTTCTCGTAAAACCACAAGGTAATCTGATGTATTCCTCAATCCATAGCCAATAGTAACGACATCAAAAGTTTCAGGTTCAAAAGGGAGGGCCATTGCATTCCCTTGGACAAATGCAATATTTTTATACGCCTTACTTTCAAGCTTAGCTTGTGCTATCTCTAGCATATTTTCAGAAAAGTCAAGACCAGTCACATTTCCAGTAGATTTTGTAGCTTCGGCTAAATCAAAAGTCCAGTCTCCCGTCCCACAGCATAAATCTAAAATCTCTAAATTCGTCAAATCTCCCATTTTTTCCATCGTTTTAAGGCGCCATAAGTCATGTTGCTTAAAACTAATAATCGCATTCATTTTATCGTAATCTGATGAGATGTTATTAAATATTTCGTGTACACGCGCTTCATTTACCCTTTTCATGTTTTCATTATAGCATATGCTGGATATTAGTCAGCTGCTTCTTGCCTCTTAATTTGCAATATCAAAAAACACTCATACTATGTCTAAAAATCAAACATAACATGAGTGTTTCTAAAAGCAATCCTTGCTCAACTAAACCTTATTTTTTAAGATTGTAGAATGCGTGAAGTCCTTTGTAAACAGCAACTTCACCCAATTGGTCTTCGATACGAAGCAATTGGTTGTATTTAGCCATACGGTCTGTACGTGAAAGTGAACCTGTCTTAATTTGACCAGCATTTGTCGCAACAGCGATGTCTGAGATTGTAGAATCTTCAGTTTCACCTGAACGGTGAGAAACGATAGCTGTATAACCAGCTTCTTTAGCCATTTCGATTGCTTCAAATGTTTCAGTCAAAGTACCGATTTGGTTAACTTTGATCAAGATAGCGTTCGCAGCTCCTTCTTTGATACCACGTGCCAAGTAAGAAGTATTTGTTACGAAGAAATCGTCACCAACGAGTTGAACTTTGTTACCCAAACGTTCTGTAAGTGCTTTCCAGCCTTCCCAGTCGTTTTCATCCATACCATCTTCGATAGTGATGATTGGGTATTTGTTTACCAACTCTTCAAGATAATCAATTTGTTCAGCAGAAGTACGTTTAGCACCACCTTCGCCTTCGAACTTAGCGTAGTTGTAAACGCCATCTTCGTAGAATTCTGAAGAAGCACAGTCGAAACCAATCATAACACCGTTTTCACCAGCTTCATAACCAGCTGCTTCGATAGCTTTAAGGATAGTTTCTACACCGTCTTCAGTACCTTCGAAACGTGGGGCAAATCCACCTTCGTCACCGACTGATGTTTCAAGACCACGAGCCTTAAGGATTTTCTTCAAAGCATGGAAGATTTCAGCACCCCAACGAAGCGCTTCTTTGAATGTAGGTGCACCAACTGGTACAATCATGAATTCTTGGAAAGCGATTGGAGCGTCTGAGTGAGAACCACCATTGATGATGTTCATCATTGGAGTTGGCAATACTTTAGCGTTAAATCCGCCGAGGTAGTTGTAAAGTGGCACACCAAGTTCATCAGCAGCTGCACGAGCAACAGCGATAGAAACACCGAGAATAGCGTTAGCGCCCAATTTACCTTTATTTTCTGTACCGTCAAGAGCAATCATTGCACGGTCGATAGCTTGTTGCTCAGTAACTTCATAACCGATGATAGCTTCAGCGATTACGTTGTTTACATTGTCAACAGCTTTTTGAGTACCAAGACCGAGGTAACGAGATTTGTCACCGTCACGGAGTTCAACAGCTTCGTGTTCACCAGTTGAAGCACCTGAAGGTACCATACCGCGTCCGAATGCACCGTCTTCAGTGTAAACTTCAACTTCGATTGTTGGGTTACCGCGTGAGTCAAGGACTTCGCGAGCATAAACATCAGTAATAATTGACATTTTTATCTCCTTATTGTTTTAAGTGCTGTTTGCACTTTTTAATACACTCTGATTTTACTATTTTTCTGCCTTTATTTCAAGTGAAAAACAAAGTAAAAACCGTTTTACACAAGGTATGCGGTTACATTTCTCTCTTTAAAATTTATTGATATTTTCCTGTGAAACAAAGCAACACGTCCCCTTCTTCTCCCTTTGATTTTAAAAATTCCTCTCGGCACACGAAGCACAAACATGTTTCATCTTTATCACAGTAATGCTTAAACATTTAAGCCTCATGATGGCTCTCTCTTCATCAATTGCCCAGATTTAATGTTCTAAAGAAAAAAGCCTCCAGTTGGAAGCTTTTGAAAATTATTTAGCCAATGCTTTTTTAGCTTCTTCAGCAAGAGCTGTGAAAGCTGCTGCATCAGCAATAGCGATGTCAGCAAGCATTTTACGGTTGATTTCGATTTCAGCCAATTTCAAACCGTGCATCATTTTGCTGTATGAAAGACCATTCATACGAGCTGCTGCATTGATACGTGCAATCCACAATTTACGGAAGTCGCGTTTCTTTTGACGACGATCGCGGAATGCGTAGTAGTATGAGTTCATTACTTGTTCTTTAGCTGTCTTGAAAAGACGGTGCTTAGAACCATAGTAACCTTTAGCGAGTTTCAAAATACGTTTACGGCGTTTGCGAGTTGCAACGCTATTTTTAACACGTGCCATGTGTGTTCTCCTTATTTCTTAGAAAATTTTTATCCTGTCATCGACAGTTCATTTAAATGGTTATTGATTTCGAGTGAAATCCTATAAGTCTTATGTAGTGCTTATGAGTTAATCAGTCGTGAAAAGTTATTCGGGATAGCAATTGCTCCATGCATAACAGTCCACTGGACTGTTATTAACGCATGTTCTTCCTCGTACGGCTTCCGCCTACTCGTCAATTGCTCCATACATAACAGTCCACTGGACTGTTATTAACGCATGTTCGCAACCATACGACGGATGCGTTTGAAGTCACCTGCTGAAACCATACGGCCTTTACGGAGTTGACGACGTTGTTTTACAGTTTTACCGTGCATACGGTGTGAAGTGTAAGCGCGGAAGCGTTTGAGACCGCCATTACCAGTACGTTTGAAACGTTTAGCTGATGCGCGGTGTGTTTTTTGTTTTGGCATTTTAATTCTCCTTGGTTAATAATTAAGAACCTTAGTTCTTTTTGATTGGCGCCAATTGTAAGAACATTTGACGACCATCCATTTTGGCTTTTTGCTCTACCACAGCAATATCTTTTACTGCGTCAGCAAAATCATCCATAACTTGACGACCCACATCTTGGTGAGTAATCATGCGACCTTTAAAGCGAATCGAAACTTTAACTTTGTCTCCTTTTTCAAGGAACTTAGTGGCTTGACGAAGTTTTGTATTGAAGTCATTTTTATCAATGACTGGGCTCAAACGCACTTCTTTCAAAGTAACAGTGGCCTGTTTCTTCTTAGCTTCTTTTTGCTTTTTCTTTTGCTCAAACATGAACTTAGTATAATCCATGATTTTTGCAACGGGTGGTTCTTGATTTGAAATCAAAACCAAATCCATGTTAAGGTCTTCGGCCTGAGTGAGTGCAACAGCTGTTGGTGTTACACCAAGCTGTTCTCCTTCAGCACCGATAAGACGTACTTCGCGTGAACGAATCTGACCGTTCATCAAAGGTTTTCTGTTGTCTTGCTTTGCTATGTCTATTCTCCTTCTAAAATATTTTTTAGAAAAACAAAAGCGGAACGCACAGTGCGCCCCGCTAATGAAAACATTCGTTTCGTGAATAATTCCATTTCGTTGCCCAGGGCTATTACCACTCAGGCGAGAAGCGGGTGCTTCTGCTTTTCAACTCCTCCATTATACCACAAAAAATTTTTATGTCAACATTCAATGTCTGTCAGTATGTGTCGCAAATTTCCGGTTCTTTGTCAAATCTCACAGGATTTGGCAAAGAACCCCAAAAAATTCTGTACATTACCCTACAATATAGAATGGGGTTTCAAAAAAAGGGAAAGTATTGTAAAATTAATAAAAAGAAGAACATGGAGGGAGAACTATATGGGCAGACCGACTTTTTTTGTTAAATAATTTTATATTATTTAACAAGGAGAAAAATTTATGAGCTTAATAACATTAAAACCTTCACTATCACTTGAAAAAGAGGCTCTTAATCACATATTTAAGGAGGCAAAGCTATATTTCAATAAAGTGGAAGGCCGTGACCCCATACCTCCGCTAGTAAATATTGCAAGCATAATCCCTGAACTTTCTAATGACGATTGTTACTGTTTGAGTATTTTTTATTTAAATACGATAATTGGATATTTATGGGTGTTTGAAGACTCTACATCGAGCATATATATTCTTCATTTCTATATAGGTAAGAAATATAGGAACTGTGGATTTGGTAAACTTGCTATAAGAGAATTGGAGAATCGTTATGCTGAAAAACAACTAAAAAAAGCAGAGCTTGTTGTATCGACCAATAACTACGTCGGTTTAAAATTTTGGAAATCCATGGGTTTCGATAAGATAATAAACATCTATAACGTAAATCAAATAGGAACAAACTCTGTTGAAATTGAACTTCAAAAACAATTTACAAATGAACCTGAGGACTGAATCCATTTATTTCCGGTGAACGAAAAGAACTCTTTCTTAGGAAATAAAGTAGTTGTTACTAGTGAGCAGCTACATTTAAGTTTAGTTTTATCAATCCCAGAGGCAATTCAATCCGCTTTTGCAACTGAATATGCAGAACCTTATTTTATTTGTTTGAATAATAAAGTCATTGGCTACGCTTCTCTTGTTTTTGATTAAACGCTTCCAAATGAAGAAGATCGATATTGGCTATGGCACTTCACCATTGATAAGTCGTATCCAAATAAGGGATATGGAACAAAAGCATTGGAAATCATTGTTGAACAGTTTAGAAGCAAATCCGTTCCAGTCATTACTTTATCGACAAAATCAGATAACGACAAAGCATTACGCTTATATAAGAAATTTGGCTTTACTTTAACTGGTGAAACAAACAGTGATGAGGGCATTTTAAAGAAATATATTAATTAGAAAAAAGAAACAATCCTTGGTTGGGAGTGGTCTTTTTGTAAATAAAGGGAAAAATATTATTTAAAAAGAAAATTGACAGGTATTTCAAGAATAACGAATTATAGGTACATAAATAAATTTTCTTGATATAGAATTTTAAAAAATAGGGCTTCTCGTCCCTATCTTCAAATTTTGAGTGTTTATAGCAATGAACATGAATTCTATTCTGGTTTTATTTTAGAAGCCTTAAGAGTATGTTTATAATTAAATTGTGCAAGTCGGCTATTTTCAATTGCTTGATTCCATCTCTTTTTGCAACAACAATGTTTATATTTTTTCACTACCACACCCACATTTATCCTTGATGTTTGAGCCTCTACATAAGGTGCAGTTCCTCGGTACTTCATTGGCAATTCTTTGAGAGAAACAGAAATTCTAGGCAACTCTTTAGCTCTATAAGTATCAGCATTTACATTAGTTACACTAAGTGTATTTGCACTTAATCCTAAAACTACAGTTCCTATAGCTAAAATTGTTTTCTTTTTCATAACTTCCATTCCAATTTTAATTGTTTATATAATTCTAATCATTATATCAGACATCCATAAAAATGTTGGTATATAGTCAGATGTCCAAAACCACAAAAAAGCTTGTATTAGTAAATCTTGATTACAGACACTCAGTATTTTCTTTTTGCGAGTTTCCTTGATTTCTGGTACTGTATTTACCCAACTTACTTGTCTACTTCTTTTTACTTACTGTGTCATAGTTAGTAAAAAGTCCAACAGGGTATACTTAATTGTCCTTATGAGAAATTTTTAGTACAATAGCTTTGCTGAATAATTCAGAATAGACTTTACTTTTTAGAAAGGATGCTCAAAATGCATGCAATCGTTGTGTCTAAACCAGGCGGGCCTGAGCAACTCAAATATACGACTGTTCCAACACCAACCCTTCGTCCAGGTTGGACATTAGTTAAAGTCCACGCTTTTTCAATCAATCACTCTGAGATTTTCACTCGCCAAGGATTATCACCCAATGTTACTTTTCCACGAATTTTAGGGATTGATGTCGTCGGAACCGTTGTTGAGACAACATCAGTTAAATTTTTTCCTGAACAAAAAGTGATCTCGATAATGGGCGAAATGGGGCGAGCTTTTAACGGTAGTTATGCTGAATATGTTTTGATTCCAAATGAACAACTCTATCCACTTGAGACTAAACTCTCCTTTATCGAAGCAGCTTGTGTTTCTGAAGCATACTACACTGCTTTTGGTTCACTTAAAAACCTCAAATTGAAGGCGAATGACAATGTACTTATCCGCGCTGCTACTAGTGGGGTTGGAATTGCATTTGCACGCTTAGCTAAAGCTCGTTTTACAGATCTTTCTTTGAGTGGATCAACACGTTCGTTGACTAAAGTAGATGCTCTTTTAGCTGAAGGATTTGAAACAATCATTTTGGATCAAGAAAATAAGCTTAAGACGAATCAAAAATTTGATAAGATTCTAGAATTGATTGGCCCTGCAACTATCAAAGATAGTTTTTCCCATCTTTCTTCCGAGGGGATTGTTTGTAGTACAGGACAATTAGGTGGTAAATGGTATTTAGAAGATTTTGATCCGATTGTTGACTTAGCACCTAACAGCTACTTGACGAGTTTTTATTCTGGTAACGTTTCGGAGCAGGCTTTATCAGAACTCTTCGCCTACATCGATAAACATCAAGTTAACGTTACCCCTACAAAAGTTTTTCCCCTCACGCAAGTTGAAGCAGCTCACCGTTATCTTGAGAGCAACAAAAGCTTTGGAAAAGTCGTGATTACAGTAAGTGATTAAATAATAAGGGACAGGGAAAAAGTCAATTTTGATAGCCTTTAAAAATACACATTTTATCACTCTATCATATAATCCTTTATTTCTAAAGAAAATTACGTTTTCTTGTAAATAATTAAAAATAAAGAGAAAAAGACATATAATGCTATTTTGAAAATTGGATAAAAGGGCTATCTTGAGTTTATCTCCTTTGTTCGCTAAATTTAGGTTCTGTATACTCTATGGTGGTAGCTGAAAATCTACTGCCATTTTTGTATGAGAAAAGCAAAAAATAAGTTGTGAAACAGGAGAAAGTCATCAGTTTTTGATGTCTTTTTTAGTTACACTTTGTGAGAATTTGTTGGAGTAAAATTCGTTTTCTGAGATGATCAAATCTGACAAAGCCAAAGGCAATGCATTTAATGAGCTTACAAAAATTGTTGAGCCTTCTAGAAACCCGCTAGAGTAAGGCGAGATAAAGTAACATCTTTGCCCCACCTTTCATTGACATCTTGACCTTAAAATCAAGAAATACAGCTGCTCGAACAGTTGAGGAAAGCTTGACACCGGCCTCTACAAAGTAGGGATGAGGGGTGAAGAGGCTTTGAGGTCAAGCAATAATGTAATAGAATCTGAATGAGTCATAGGTTTTCCTTATAAAATAATTGTGTCGAAACTCTATTTTATCGAATTCCTATGACTTTTCTTGTACAAAAAAATGGCAATAGATTTTCATCTACCACCATAGATTATACAGAACCCATTTTTTAACTCTACGGAAACTCTAGACACCTAACCTACTGTCTGTAAACACCTTTACTAACATCCAGATTGAAGTACTTCTTCAAAGTAAGCGGCTGCGTTCCTGCATGTTAAGTTAATCGCAGTTGAAACCCTTTTATTAGAGCAACCTTTAGAATATCTACTATATCTGTTCTCAAAAATTTATGAGTGAGATAAGGTGTTCTTGATATTAAAATGAATAAAACTAATCATCATAATCGAACTAATAATACATGCAATGATAGTTAGTGTCCACCAAGATTTACTAAAAAACACTAAACTGATTATCCCCCCCATAATAGGTAATAAGATTAGAACTGCTAACAAATTTTTAGGAAGCATATAACCAATCTTATTATAGACATTGTGCTGCACTAAACCAATTATGAATAGCAGTACACCACCATAAAAATAAAGCATGGTATAAAAAATATTCATGTCACTATTTTCGAAAAAGGATAGCGAAATGGTGATTAGACTAAGTCCAAAGAGAATAGGATAATGGCTATAAATAGCACGAATTCCCGTTTCTTCACGATTGGTATCTAGCAAATGATCAATCTCAACAATATAAATCATAAAGAAATTAGTCACTATGATAAAAATAAGGATGGATTGTAAAGAAAAACTTCCTGAACTAAAATGCTCCGAAATTCCAATCAATGCTTCGCCAAAGGTAATTATAACTAAAAGCGATAAACGTTCTATCAAATGTGGAAAATTGACCGGTCTAAGCTCAGCAGAAACAAAACCATTACGGGGATCACTGAGTAAGCCTGGTAAGAGCCAAGTAGAGATTATGCTAAAAATTGCAATCCAAATACCAATTTCATATGGAAACAATAAGGAGATAAAAAGACCAGCTGAACGTAATCCTAAAATATAAAAAAATTGCTTAATGAAACTCTTGTCAGATATATTTGAAGTTGTAAAATACTCTAGAATATACTGGAACAAGAGTAACAATGAAATGCTCGCCATCGGAAAGAAAATCCATAGAAAATTATCTCGCCAATCACTGGACACCGCTCTTGACGCAACCAAGAGACAAATCATTTGTAAAAACATAAAAAAGATATTGCGAAGACTGTTTGAACCAAACCTATTGGTATAAACTGCTTGAACCATCCAAGAATTTATAAAAATAATCAACCCTACTGAAAAATTAAAGAATGACTCTAAACTCACAACTCCATGATGTGCGTGATGAATAATTGAAGTCAACTGACTAATAGCATATACATAGACAAGATCATAGAAAAGTTCCGTGAGTTCGACCTTTTTATGCTTAATCAATGACATAAAACCTCCTTATAAATCTAATTTAAGTGTAACACTATGGCACATAAAACAGTGCGAAAGAAGTTACACTAAGTAAATACTAAATTTCCTCTTGTGACAGCAATACTATTTTCTAAATCTGACAGTTTCTTGTCAATTAATAGGTCCTTTGTCTCCGAAATATAGGTCAGAAAATGTTCTGTTTCTAGATGAACCTCATATGCTTTAGCATCGGCGTAGACTTCGAAAAAATAATATCTTTTGAGATTCTGATTATCTTTTAGGGCATACATAGCCAATACTCCCACTTCTTCCTTCATTGACTTCCTCATGTTATCTATTACACTCGTCTCAAAGATTTTTTGCTCGCCATCTTTCACCTCTATCTGAGCAAATTTCAAAAAACATTGTCCAGAATCAAGTCTTATTCCAGAAGATAGTTTTTCTTTCAAGAATAAAGGTCCTACCTCATAAGACTTTCTTTTAGTCAAATAATTCCCTACTTCTTTAATGTAATTCTGGTATTGAATTGAATTCTGATGAATATGATAAGCTCTCTCATCAGCATAGACTTCAAATACGATAAATTCTGTTGGAGAATTTCTAAAGTTACTAGCGTACATAGCTAGGGTTCCTTCCTCCTCCTCATAAGAGGTAGTTAAATTGTAAACCCCTGCTTGATAAAAAGACTCCAACTTTTCCTGATCCACGCCTAAATAAAATAAATGAACCACTGGCTCTGTCATTCTTATATCTCCCTTTTAATTAAATTTTTAAAATTATCAGAATAAATTGCCCGCTTATCAGAAGAGGACAGTGGCAATTTCTCAATGGCTTCAATAATTACCTGAGTTGCTCCACTAGGAGCAATACCCAGAGGAGCATCTGTTCCAAAAAGTACACGTTCAATGCCAAAGTATTCTATTGCGAGTTCCAAGGCTGTGGGGTTTCCTAAAATAGCTGTATCTACATAAAATTTTCGGAAATCTTCTGCTTGTGATTCTGGAAGAATATGCTTAATCCGTTCACTGAAGAAAGGTACCATGGCTCCCGCATGATGCACAATAATTTTTATATTAGGAAAATCTTGGAAAATTCCCGCCTCAACCAACTGTAACATTGCTTGACTTTGTTCATATTCCCAAGAAAAGACAATATTGTTATCCGGCTTTCTGTCATCAAATACAGGATGAAGCCAAATAGGAATGTCCAGCTCCTCACATTTTTTGAAAATCGGCTTAAATTGCGGGTCGGCAATGGATAAGCCAAGATGTCGAGTAAACAGTTGCACACCAAAAATCTGTGAATGCTTGACAACAAAATCTTCCAAAATACCCAAACTTCCATCGATATTGTTCAAGGCTAGCATAGCAACAGCACCAAAAAATTGCTTTGGATATGCAAGGACCGTATCTAACAATTCATGATTCGCTTCCTTGACCAAGTCTAAAGCTTGATTCTTTTCAAGGTAATTCTCTGGATTGACATTGACAAAAGAGAGAACTTGTTTCACATCAGAAATCCCTACTTCCTGTCTCATCTTCATGTCCAACAAGAGAGGATTTTGCAGAAAAGGCATTTTTTGAAGCAATCCGGCATCAATGTCTAACATTTTTTTGCAAAATTGGGGCAGTAAAACATGGGAAAATATATCTATTTTCATCAGTTGACCTCCTTTCAACTATTCATTTTATCTCCAATTGGTTAACTGAACATTCGGTATTGTGTTATTTATAGATATTCGTTCTAATTTTTTGCTTTATTTTACTTGTTAATGGTAAATATTCTCTACAATAGGGACATGATTCTCTACCTAAATAGATAAAAATATTTCTTCTGCTTTTATTCAAAACATCCTTGGTAGATATAATTTAAAACTCTCTTTATACTCTTTAATAGTAAGTTCTTCTTTTTTTCTCTAGAGGAAATATTTGTATTATTATTATTATTATTTGCTGATGACATTTCGAACTTATAACATCCTGATATAAGAAATATGCTCACAGAAAATAAAAATATGCAAAACAAAAGTGTTCTTCTTTTCACCCCCTCATCAATTTGTAAGCGCCACTTAATTAAATTATATCTTCTTTTGTTGATTTTTTCAGGGAAGGTCAATAATTTTTGAAGCATCACAAGGAAGAACAGACTAGCATTTATGCTCATTACCAAAAAATAAGGACAAGAATCCTTATTTTTTTTGTTTTATATCAAGAGAATTTATTTATGTATCTTATAGATTGTAGTTCGAGATATCCCACAAGAATTTGCGATATTCTGCTTTCTATAGGAATTTTAAGAAGCTTGTATTTTCCTCCGTGAACTTTTCAGTATATTCTCCTGCAAATGTGTTGCCAAGGAACATGTGATTAAAAATTTAAAAAATCAAATTGAACACATGGTAACCGCACATAAAGAAGATGTAAATTAAGAGCTTGGATGAACTAAAATCTATGAGAAGACGTCATCAACAATTATTTAGTGGATTTAATAACCTCTTCTTTTTATCATCATATGATGTTCTTCCAAATGTTAGAGAATCCGTTCAGACTACAAAGCAAAAACTAGAAATTGATTTAAGGCAATGAATATAAAACATACAAAGAAAAAGATTTTAACGGCTCATAACTGGTAATCATAAGTGAGAGATAAATTATGAATTTTGGATCCCCCTCAAAATGCGTATCACTAAGACCTACAAACTTACCCTTAGTAAACTCCTATAAATCTTTGACAATTACATAGTTAATCTCTAAAGGACCGTGAAGTCCGACCACAAGTTGCATTTCAATATCACCGGAATTTGATGGTCCAGAAATAAAATGCAGCGTTGAACCAGGCTTTTTATTTTCATCCAACCAAGCTGCAGCTTGTGTAGAGCGTGGAACCATGCGGCTGAGTGGAATCACAGAAATATAATGGGTAGGTAAAAAGTGCAAAGAACGCCCTTGACCAGCTCCTGATTCAACCACAATTGTGGCTGATTCGGCAAGGAAAAATTTGGGAACAGCTACGACAACATTAGAATTTTGAGCAGCATTAATATTTTCTTCCCGATTTTCTTTACCCATTTTCCATTTGACCAGTTGGTCTGAAATAATATTAACTCCCAGTTGCTCTAACTCATCTGTTGAAGGAATCATGACCTGCCCGCCACCAGATTTTTCAATGAGACCGTGAATTATCTCATTCATTTCTGAAGAAGTTGTTTCCACTAGATTCGCTGAAACGCGACGCGCTTGTTCCTTGGCAAGTTCGAGTAATTCGTCACTGCTTAAATCTGTCAAATATGTTTGGGGCAGATCTGAAATGAGTTTATAAGGTTCAAATGGCAGTTCTACACCACCACGTTTTTTTAACAATGTGTCTAAAAATTGAGTTCGATTTTCAATAGTTCCTGTCATTTTTATTTACCTGCCTTATGTTTTTTATACCAGTGACGAAACTGTTCTTTATGAGGAGGAGCTATAGGTAAGTCGCGAACATCCGTCCAACCTTTGGCTAGAGCAGGTGCTTTTCTAACGGCACCGTATTTAAACAAGGAACCACCAACGCTTACTTCCTTATTTTTAGGTAACATATTGAGCCCCGTATGTGCCATATTCATTGCCATTCCAAACATTGCTGGACTACTTGTTCCTTTTCCAATCATATTCATTTCAAAATTTACAAAAGAGCCGTCGTGATGCATTGACAAATCATCTTCCATGACTTTACGATGTTCAATCAAAAGTTCATGCAAAGGAATTTTTACGGGACAGGTTTCTGTACAAGCCCCGCATAAGGTAGAAGCATATGGCAAATCACCATATTGTTCATAACCTCCCAAAACAGGAGAGAGAACGGAACCTATCGGACCAGGGTAAATAGAGCCGTAAGCATGACCACCAATTTGACGATAGACAGGGCAAACATTTAAGCAAGCGCCGCAGCGGATGCACTGTAAGACTGCTTCAAAAGCAGTTCCAATCGCATTTGAACGGCCGTTATCAATAATGACAACATGAAAATCCTCCGGTCCATCAGATTCATCCTCGGCTTTTTGACCAGCAAAAGTGACATAAGTTGTTAATTTTTGACCTACAGCTGAACGCGCAAGCATATTGTCCAAAATTTCAGCTTCTTTGATAGACGGTACAATTCGTTCCATTCCCATTAACACAATCTGTGTTTTAGGAATAGAAATCGTTAAATCAGCATTCCCTTCATTGGTAGATAAATTAATGTCACCGGTATTGGCAATGGCGAAGTTACAACCGGTGATGCCAACTTCAGATTTCAAGAAAAGCTTACGCATGGCATCACGGGCACAACGAGCAAGATTAACAGGATTATTATCTCCTTTATACCCAAGTTTTTTAGCAAAAATTTCACGAATTTGATCACGATTTTTGTGTAAAGCTGGAAAAACAATATGCGAAGGCTCATCCCAGTCAGCGAGTTGCAAAATAAATTCGGCCAAGTCTGTCTCTAAAATTTCCATATCATCAGCTAGCGAGACGAGCATTGGATCAATATCTACTTCAGTGGACACCATTGATTTTGATTTGACAATCTTTTTAGCCTTTTTTTCAAGAATAATACGTTTCACATATTCATTTGCTTCCTTAGCATCAGCAGCAAAGAAGACATGTCCGCCACGAGCGGCTACATTATCCGAAAATTCGGTTAGATAGTGTGGTAAATACTTTAAAGTGTGTTGACGAATAGATTCAGCAATGTTGCGCCATTCCTGCCAATTTCCTAGCTCATTACGTGCAGATTCTCGTTTGTCCCATTGAGCATCTTGTGCTTTTGCCACTGCAGCTTTGGCAAACTGGTCTTTTTTACTCTCTTCTAAACGTTCAGCGAAAGTTTTTGTACTTGTTGAAAGGCCCATTTTCTCCTCCTATTTATTTTATAAATGCTGGATTTTTGATAACATCTATTCTTTCTAAGTCAACATTGGTGTTTAAAATTTCAGCAATATGCATGACTCTAATCTTCTTTCCGTCACGATTCAATTTCCCGCCGATATTCATTAAGCAACCTAAATCAGCAGAGATCAAGATTTCAGCACCAGTTGACAAGATATCTCTTGTTTTTTCGGCAACCATCATTTCTGAAATTTCAGGAGATTTAACAGAGAAAGTTCCACCAAAACCGCAACAATTTTCTAAATGAGGCAGCGGAAGAAGCTCAAGCCCCTTGACCTTATCCAATAGGATAAAAGGTGCTTCTCGTTCCCCTAAAATGCGGGTCATGTGACAAGAACGATGATAAGTTGCCTTCTCGCCATTAAATGTGGCTCCAAGATCTTCAAGACCTAGCACCCGATAAAGAAATTGAGTGAATTCGTAGGATTTATTCGCTAAATCAATAGCTTTTTGCTTATAAGGATCACCTTCATCGAACATATGTGGATACTCTGTAAACATCCCCGAACACGATCCAGCTATACCCACCACATAATCAGAAGACTCAAAAGCATCAATCTGATTTTTGATTGTAGGCATGGATTCTTTAACTAATCCCGAGTTATAGGTAGGTTGTCCACAACAAATTTGTTGTTCTGGCAAGTCTGTTTCAATCCCCAAACGTTCTAGGACTTCAACCATTGCAATTCCAACTTGTGGAAACATGAGATCCATCACACAAGTAGAAAATATTGAAACTTTCATAAGCCCTCCTTAATATTTTTAAATCTTTATTGAAAATTCGACATTTTTTAGATATGTATCCTCTTTCATTATAAGCCGATTTTTTTATATTTTCAAAAAAAGAAGGTGTAAAAAGAATTTGACAGTGAGTAGTTTGAAAATTTTTACGTATAGTCGAAAAACAATGGACTTTTGTTTGGCTATGCTTTAGTTAACTTGCATGATGAAATAAAAAAGTCATTAAGATTACTCTAATGACTTTTTTATTGAATATATACCATATGTTATGTAAAAATTTAGCTTATTATTCCACTCTCCCCTGTTCAAATGCTACATCTTCAACTTTATCAACTTGTTTCGAAGTAAACTTTCCTGTAGTTTGAACAGCATCAGTAACATGATCTTGAACAGTTATTTCATCTTTTTTCTGTTGCTCTTTTATCTTGATATCTGTAACTGTCACATTAGCTTCAACAACATCAATGATTTCTGTCTTTTTTAAAATGGACCAGCCATTACACCTAGACTTATTAAAATTAAAAGCAGAATCATTTTCCATGATCCAATTGTGAAGATGACAACCGCTGCTATACCGTCAATAATGCCTCCGATAATTGGATATCGATATCTTTCCAGGTAATCCATTGATACCTCCTATACTACAAGTGAGTGCCTTGAATTCGCTTTTTTTTCCATTGCATTAACCTTAACTTTTATTTTTAGAGATTGCTCTAGCCCAAAGAAAACTTTTAAATAATCGACTATTTCTTGTTCCAATAATTGAGCTTTCTGCGTAACTTCTACTCGAGGGATAATTTCTCCCTTTACATAAATTTCTATTCTATTCTTATGTAGAACTACATGAATGCGAGGAAATTTTAGATAATTATTCTCAATGACTTTTTCACGAACGAGCCCTTCTATAGTAGAACGTTTTAAAGTAAGCTTTCCACTCTGAGTTGAGAGTGTAATATCTATATATGTTCTAGGATAAAATATAGTAATACCTAAAGCCAAAATTAAGACAAGGGCTAAGACAACATTTCCCCAAAATAAATAGGTTGGTACATATTCTCCAATATAGAGAAGTTGACTTGAAGAACTCATCTTGTAATTAGACTTTACCAGATTGTAGTAATCCCACGCTGTTGGTACTACAATAGAAAGTAGAAGAATATCAAGAACTATACATATAAACTTCTTTCCAGATGACACAAATCCCCCTTTCTAGATTCTTTAACTCAGTGACGCATTTTTGATAGTATGAAGGAGACTACAGCAACTACAATCACTGCACCGATGATTGAAGGAATTAATGCCATTCCTGCTAGGGAAGGTCCCCAGCTCCCTAGAAGTGCTTGACCCACCACAGAACCCACAAGGCCTGCTAGTATATTAGCAATCCAACCCATGGATCCTCCCTTAGTGATGACCCCTGCAATTAAACCAATAATAGCTCCAACAATTAACGACCAAATCATAAAATACCTCTTTTCTAGTATGATATCACATACAATTTAATAATAACAATAATAATCTAACATAAATATATAACAAATTCAAATATTTAATTCATTTTTTTATAATTAAATACTTAAAAACACTTAATTTTTAATGTTGTTTATAATATACAAGATAGCTACCCAATATACTTTCAACAATATTTAGTCTTTTAAGGGTTTGTAAAACAGAATATCAATGTCATGAAAATGAGGATATGTACACCAAAGACGATAAATTCATGCTTTTTTATATTAGTCAAAACCACCCGTTGAACGGATGGTTTTCTTGCTTTCTATATAGGGAGAACTAGCTGGAAACCATAACAAAAAAGACAAAGTCATGAGACCTTGTCTACAGTCTGAAGTTCTATCTTTTAGATGGAACTTATTTAAATAGATTATATTAATTTTCTCATGAAAATTTTTCGCGGTAATAGACACTCGCACTTAGAATCCGAAACTTTGCTCGTCCTCTAAACTTCGTTCGTTTTCTAATGAACTAACATTTCCTTTTTTTATCTTCTTTCCTTCTTCTTCAAACCATTCTTCATAAAGTTGAACAAAACGCGTTTCTTCCTCATCATTAAATCCTTCAAAAACAACTTCATCAATATCTTCTTTATTAAAATAAAGTACCTCCTCGGGATTTAATCCCACTGGATAAATTGCTGCTGAATAATCAAAGAGAAGTTGTTCCCCGTCTTTTTCAATAATAGAAGCACGATTTAAAATCATTAATTTCTTCGTTCCTTCTTTTAAATACACGATTGTTCCGATTGGTAAAATTTTTGCTGTCTTCATTTTTAATTCTCTCCTTTATCTGTCTTAAAATTTTATTATTTATAATCTTTTTCTCTCTCTATTGAAAAAGAAAGACCTAATGATAATGCTCTAATAAAAAACATTCTATGTTGAATTTGAAACATCATGAATCCACAGTATATAAGTAAAATACTCAAAAAATTATGTTCTTTTGCTGATATAAAAAGTGGTAGCAAAAGAAATAAACTTATTTGTAGGAAATTATTTATCCAGATTTTTCTTGTTTTTATACTATCTAAATTCTTTAATACAAGTTTCTCTCTTGACTTTAAAGAATTTAAGAAAATAATGTTTCTGTGCTTAAAAAACAAATTCATAATTTTATAAGACACAAACGCCATAACTATTGAGGCACCCAAGGCAAAAAAATAGTTTTCCTCAATAAGCTGTACAGGAACTATTTTAAAAATTATGTACAATATACTAGCAAAAGGTAACGTAATAGCAGAAATATTTATAACACTTATTCCTTTACTTCCAATAGTATCTACATTTTTTAAAAGAGCTTCATATTTTTTTTCATCAATTTCATAAACTTTTTGAGAAAATTTATTTGGAAAAATAATATATCTCGAGAATAAATCTGAATCTGAATCAACCAAATAGTATTTTTTTCCATCCGAAGCAAGACAATACTGGGGGATTTTAGAATAAAAAAGTTTAAGCATGTTTTTTCTTCCCCCAACCAAACACTGATTTTATAGATTCTATTCCTGAATTAACAGCTTTGCCAACTGTTTTTACTCCGTCTTGAAAATACAAAAGATTACTATCATATGCTAATTTAGTAAGGACTCCTGCAGCAACTCCAAGACCTATCGCCCAACCAATAGGGGTAGCCGCAACACTTCCAAAAACAACAGCTCCCGCTCCAGCAGCTAAAGCAGAACTAACTGCTGTAGTCGCAGCTGTATGCGTAAATGCCATTCCAACACTCTCTCCATCATTTCTATTTTGAAGATAGTCAATTCCAAATCCTAGTGTTCCTAAACCTGAAATTTTCGCTTTTCCCACGCCAAACTTGGCAACCGTTACCTTCTGCACACCTTTTTTAAACAACGAATTCCCTAGTGCCTTACCATAACCTGCTCCATCCCAATTAACATGGATATTTTTCCAGTATTGGTTGCCGCTAGTATAAAAACGTAGATATGACTCAGAGCTCGGCATGCTTGTATCCATGTTTTCTAAGAATGCACTTATTCTTTCAGAAAAACCATCCTGCACTGCACCACTTCCATAGTCTGTTAATACGTCTAATAACGCATTCTTATTTTTTTCTCCGATATTAAATTTCCCACCAGAATCAAAATTTCCACTCCCCAACGCGCTAATTACCGCAGACACCTTAGAAAATTCATCTGCAATTCCACTAAACAAAGATGCAATCTTCATGTCCAACTCATGGAGTTTTTTGAGTTTCTCCTCCACTTGCCGAATATCTCCTTGCACAACATTCATGAAATTTGTCAGTTCAGTCGCATGGTCATTATACATTGTTGTCAGCTCAGGATTTTCATTGAGTAGTGCTTGGTTCTGGTACGATTGAATTTGACTCGTCAATAGATTTTGCTGATTCTTCAATTCCTGAAGTTGTTGATTGAGTTTATCCTCATCTAGAATCTCTCCCCCTGCTGCACCTGTGTATTGCACATACTGCTGTAATCTTTTTTTCAGCTCTAGGATTGCCGTATTTGCTTTTGCCACAGTTGGGATTACAAGTTGCGCAAACAGGCTTTGCCCTGCAACAAATGCTGCACCACTTAACTGGTTACTGTTCAAAACATCCATAAGGTGTGTATTTCCTATTTTCAAATCACTGAGGATTTGTTCGCATGTCGCAATATTTGCCTGAAAATTAGATACCAAATCTCGTGACTCATTCGGATTATAAATCAATCCCATGATAATTGACTCCTTTCCTTGATGAGATTTTTTCGCTCGTCTTCTAATTGCTGACTCGCTTTTCTAAATTGCAATGCTTGTTCTTTTTGCTGATTTTCAATAAGTTGTGTGATATATTTTCTTTTCTGTTCTGTTTCTCTATATCCACTATTGCCGTGATTTCTTCGTTCCAGCTCGTCTTCTATTTCCATTAACCTCTGAAAACTTTGTGTTATCTCGCTGTTAAAATTTTCAAGCGACTGTCTGAGCTGTCGCTCCTGAATACGTAATTCTTCTGATTTTTGTTCAACCTCTGTTATTTTCAAGTCATATTCATAGCGTTTCTCATAATTCTTGTCCTTTATCATTTTCTATCTCCCCGATGTATTGTTTAAAAGGACGTTAGCATCTTGTTTGTCACGTTGTTCAATAGCTGATGCAAGTTTCGGAAATTTTTCTGCTTGTTTTTCCACACTTGACTGCAATTTCAATAAATCTCCAACGATTTTATTAGATACTTGCATGGCTGTTTTCATACCAGAGAGATTACTTTCTCCAAGCGTACTCGTTTTAGAACTGACACTTCTTGAATTTCTGTACCTAGATACTGCATCTTGTGCTACACCAACATTCGACTTAATAGATCCTGTCATTTCCTTTCTCCTCCTTCTTTTTGAGATAGTCACTTTACTTCTTTCTTCCAATATTCAACTCATCAGCACGCTCTTTCAAGACTTTTAAACGCTCACTCATGACAAGTTCTGCCTTTATAAGTAACTCTGACCATATAAGCCCCATAACCCATCTTTATTAGACCATCAATAATAAAAATAGTTTCTAATTGATTTGAATATAAAAATAGTCCTAGTAAAGCATTGAATACTAGTAAAATTACAAAAATTACTTGTGCTTTCCAATGTTTGTTTTCATTAGCAGGAATAAAAAACAAAAAATGCAGTCCTACAAACAATAATAGTAGTATCCACAAGATATTTAAGTTATCCAGTACATTTAAACCTATAAATATGCTTGCCCAACAGGTTATTCCTAGGAAGATGAATGCAGTGTTGACCCATTTTTTGTTGTTCATTGACCTGCTGCCTCTTCGTATTTTTTTCATTAGAATCAGTTGAACAATAATTGCTATGATATATATAGCGCCAAACAGGATTGGCTTTCTATAGTTACTTCCTAACAAAGTAAACATTGCCATTCCAATGACAAAAATGAAGCCTCCAGAAATAGTTTGATTTGCTAGTTTGTTCTCCAATTTAAGTCTCTCCCTTGACTACATCATGTGAAATAAGGCTTTCCATGTATTCTAGATTTTCTACAGACCATTTAAAAAATATATTCAGCAAGAAAATCTCTGATTTCTATACATTTCTTTGCTCTCACTTTTACAATATTTCATGGTCTGTTTTTGATGGCAAGTACGTCTGAACGCTTCTCTTTCACTAGAGCATCTTTCCATGTACATCCCAGCCCTTTTCCTCAGTTTCCTTGATGGCTTCCATGCGACGATAACCAACGGCATGATCTGAGAGATAGTTTTCAAGTTTAAGCCACAAACCACCTTTATGATTATGAACTGTTCTGAAGTATTCATCCATATCAACTTGCTTATAGAGGTGTTTTCCTGCAATCAAGACCATCATGGACTCTTTACCTTCTGGTGCGTAATAGTAGGCACAACGATCAGCTGTCCATTCTTGAGCACGGGTCAGTGATTGGCCTAGGCCTATAAGATTAGCCATCGGATGCGCTATAGTACGCCATGCACTGACATGGCCACACTTGATGTGCCCTAACTCATGAGCGAGAACAAAACCAATTCCTGAAAGATCATTATGTCTATAAGCAATTTCTAGCAGGTCAGAGTTGATACATACATAACCTTTATGCACTTGGCACTTTGAAGCAAAGGCGTTAAGAGTACCACTTCCATCTGTCATATAGAGGCGTGGGATATTCGACATCGCTCCCTTTCCGCTACCAAATCCCATATCCTTAGCAATACGTACATAAAGCTCATAAACTTCTGGGAACTGCTTATCGGTTAACTCTACTGCATTGACAACTGTCTTCCAGTATGTCCTTTTAAAGCTATAGAGAAGAAGAATAAATGGTGCAGCTGCTCCAAAGATGATGGGGAATGTCCACTCAGCTGGTGAGGCATGCTCCACTAAGACAACATACAAAAGAAGACTCCAAATAGCTACAGTGAGGACTATACACAGGGTGAGTAAAGGCATCTCTGCTCTGTGCCGTAGTTTTTTGACGCTCATCTTTTCATTCATTACAAAAAGTTCCTCCGTTTTTTAATTTTTTATATAAATATAAATGGTTTTCTAATATTGACTCAAAAAAGATTCTATCTCATGGACAAAACCTGTTGACTTTTTATTTTGTTCTTTCATTCTTATATCAACCAAAAAGAATGAAAACAATCAGAACTCACAAAGCAAATAAAAGCAATTTTTCCTCCTTTGTTGAAACCACTTCATCGCTCTTGCAAAAGATTCTAACGAGTCTCTTTTAGCAAACCACTCACACTATATTATAATATATCTTTCTATTTTAGTAAATTCTGAACACGAGTGCAAAACGTTTACAGAACAGCTGTGATTTCATCAGTCTTAATCTAGCTGAAACTTGCCTTGCCATTTTCCAGTAGTTTTTCTTTCTGCGATAAAAAATAAGAGCACATAAAAAATCCTCCTCTCCATTCTGTACAAATCTGAGAGAAGGACTCCTTTGTATATACTGAAGCTCTAGGATTCTCCATAAACAACAAAGCCTGCTGTCGGAAAAGCTTAACCTTTAGCTATTCTGTATGAAAAGCATCTCTTGTATAGACTTTGGTAAGAACATCATCGAGATACATGTCATATCTGTTCGCCAGTATAACATCGCTCTCTGCTTTAAAAGCCATCAAATCATTAACAACCTTTATTCCCTCAAAGTGATCAATTTCTAACAAAGGTTCATAAATAACTATGCGTTTTCCTTTTCTTTTGAGGCTCCTCATTATATCCACGAGTGCACTATTTTTGAAGTTATCTGAATCTTTTTTCATCGTTAACCTATATATTCCAATTACTCTTGAATTTTTGGAACAAATCTCATCTTCGATGTACTTTTTCCTCAGTTCATTAGAGCGTGTAATTGCTCCGATAATTTCTTGAGGAATATTTGAGTAACTGGCCTTTAAGGCTTTAGCATCCTTGGGTAAACAGTATCCCCCATAGCCAAACGAAGGATTATTATAATATTTGCCTATCCGATCATCTAAGGCAATCCCTGTAATGACTTCTTTAGCATCTAAATGCTTACTTGCTGCAAATGTATCCAATTCGTTAAAAAAACTCACTCTCATCGCCAAGTAGGTATTTGCAAACAACTTAATCGCTTCAGCTTCAGAACTCCCTGCCAACAAGACTTCTACTTCTTTTTCAAGGGAGCATTCTTTAAAAATATTCCCCAGCATCGAGGCACGCTTGCTCCTCTCGCCAACTATTATTCGTGTTGGATGTAAGCAGTCGTATAAGGCCCGCCCCTCTCTTAGAAATTCAGGAACAAAAATTATATTTTTAGTTTTGTGCTTTTTTCGCACCTTATCTACAAAACCAACCGAAACAGTTGATTTTATCAAGATAACAGCATCCTTTTTGATATTTAAAACATCTTCAATAACCTGTTCAACTAACCCTGTATCAAAATCTCCTCGCTTATCATTGTAGTCCGTTGGAACTGCAATGATAATATAGTCAGCAAAATCAACAGTTTTTTGTAAATCTGTCGTAAAGTTTAGTCTTGGATTTTCCGTGTGAAGAGATTCAATAATTTCCTCATCTTCAAGGTAAGAATGCTGATTTTGCAAACACTGCACCCTGCTCCAACTAATATCATATCCGACAACAGAGTGCCTTCTCCCCAACAACAATGCGTTGGAAAGTCCCACGTATCCTAAACCTATTACTGAAAACTTCATACTTTTCTCCTTATTAATTCGTCATTGATAATTTTACCGCGTGCCCCATCTTATTGACTTAAGTGTCAAAAAGGAATAAAGGCGTACTGGGACCAATATTGTAATATGAATAAATCCATAGATGATAAATAGGATAAATCCAAGGTCCTTCGTCCTATAAATCCCATACAGGGAACGAAGAAGGGCTATAAGTATCAGTATTTCAAGATAACTATTTAAATAAATAAAGGTTGACTGATATCTAGTGAGGATAAGCATATAAATAAGTGTCAGCAGCAAGCAGATGGGCAGGATAAATTGCATAAACAGCTCATAGAGTAAGTAAATATTTTTCTTATAAATGAAAGGAAGGGTCCAAAGCATTTCCCTGTAAAATGATCTATTCCAGCGCACCTGCTGCTTAATATAGGCTGATAAACTTGTCGGTACATAAGTGAAAGCTTCTGCAAAAGGGTTATACTCAACCTGCCAATCTCTGGATAAGACCAGATTGGTCAAGTGCCGATCATCTCCATAGGTGCAGTAGGAACCTAGAAATTTCTGATCTATGTATTTGTCTTTGACTTCCTCTATAATTTCAGCACGATAGACTGAAAAGGGGCCTGAGCAACACATGACTACTGAGCATAGGCTCTGTGCTGCCCGTTCTTGGTTAAAAGCAACCCAATACCGGTAGCTAATCAGCTTGGACACCAGATTTACATTTCTGTTTTCGACTCGCACATCTCCCGTTACTGCTCCAACTTTTTCATTTTCTAGAGGTTGAATTAACTTCAAAACACCCTCAGAATCATGAATAATCGTGTCCGAATCCACAGTAACAATCAGTGCCTTGCTGGCATGGTCAAAACCAAGCTTTTGCGCATGTCTCTTCCCTCTATTTTCTTGGTAAAAAACCTGAACTTTCGAGTCTTCATCAAATTTTGAATACACCTCATCAATCAATATCTGCCTATTAACCGACCCGTCATCTATCACTAAAACCTCCAAGTCGACAATGTTTTGCTTTCTGCAACTGTCAATGCAGCTATAAAGTATATCTGGTTCTTCATTGTAAGCAGGAATAATAATCGAAACCGAGGCTTCAAATGTTTTTTTCTCATGTCTCCCTGTGATTTTCTCAGCTTTTCTTATTGACTTTCTATGCTTTCTCTTGCGTAAGAACTCCAAATGCGCAAAAGAAACTTGTATGGCTAAATATATTAGTACGAAAGCACCATAAAACACAATCCCCTGCGCTATGGTCCCACTCTTGGTTAAGCTCGTTTCAATCGTTTTTTGTATCGATAAATACTGTACCAATGCAAATATAAGCAACCAAAATACAATTATTCCTACGATACCTTTATAATTTTTCATCCGCTCCCCTTTATAAGATTAGTTTAGACTTTATCGTCATACGTCATGAGATGTCGCATCTTTTCTTCATTCATACCTCCTACTTCAATATTATTTATAGTCAAAATTCATCACTACCTTTCCATACTAATAGCTCCCTTATAAAAATTCAAGATAAAAAAATTTAGAACATAGAACTTTTTTCAAAAGAAAATAGGGAAAAATCTAACTTTTTCCCTTTCCCATAAAACTATTAATTCCCTTGGCTGTAACTTTTTCTATATATTTATTTCCAGTTCCCTATTTCTCATAAAAAAAAACACCCAATGGGCATGTAGAATGCCGTGTTAAGTGTTTTTATGTAATGGATTTTATTGTCTGACAATGAGGGCAGGCCGCAGTCCTCCCCACAAAGTATGATGATTCACATCGCGGAATCCACTTATATTTCCATTACCAAGCACAGACCACATGTAACCTGGGTGAGCTCCAGGAGTCCGAAGCCAGGACCAATGAGTAAGATTTTCATTTACAATAAATCCACGCGATCTATGATCGGGAAAAGCGCGGCCTGGTCCTGATAAGTGAACTAAATCTGCTAAGGAGAGAACAAAGGCTTGGGGGCTACCACTTGAATCAACTCGAGTTAAATCAGCCGCAGCTTGGGGGAAATCATTCAGATTGGTCGGTAGCCAACGATTGCCTGTAAAAATAATGTCTTCATCCGCAACATTAGGTGCAGGAGAAGGTATAGACACAGGCTGAATCATAGATTGGACCGCCGAATCAAGGTTGTTATAATAGTCGGTGAGACGCTGATTTGTATTAGGAAAATTGACATGTGTAATTATATTATTTCGAATAATCAAATGATTCCTACCACCTTGATTCTCCAAATAACGATACTGCTCATTAGCCATGGTGAAGATGGTCCCCGGTGCCATGATGCTAAAGTTGATTTGGTCGGGTTGGACATTGTCATCTGGTCCCGGGTTCCCCCAGTTGTTATCAATAGAGCCATTCTGTACAGCTGTCAGGAAGTCTGACAAGTCATCATGATGCGTATAGTCTGGATCTGCAGCCAAGAAGTCATTGATACGGTCGGGACTGATCAGTTGCCCGTCCACATGGATACCGTAGTAATATTCTCCCGGGATAGCATTCGCTGCTGCGGTCATCTGTGCTGCATCCAAGAGGTAAGAGGTGGTCTCTCCTGCTTGAAGTTGGTTCGCCCAGTAGGCCCAACCTGTTTGGTGGTCGATGACCCAGAAGTTCCCGACTTTCAGGTTATTAGGTAAGGCTGCCCACTGGCTGATGGTCATCGGGGCACGCTCTTGTTGCAGGTTTTGAGCTGCATCATGGGTGACTTCTTCTCCCGGCCAAACTGGTCCGCTGTTATCAAAGCTGTCGCCAGAGGACCAGTAGGCATCTGTACCGACTCCCGGATGCGTGGCGCCGTCTGTGACACCGTCTGTGGCTGTGCTTGTGATCCAGTCACGGGCATGTCCTGCCGCTGCTGTCATCAGGTCTTGGTTGTCCCGGTTGAAGGTCGGCATGAACCATGGGGCATCTTGACCTGAACGGCTCCAACCAAAGGTTAGGTTGGAGTAGGTGTTGAAGGCTGCCGAGTCATCTACACGGGTGTTCAGGTTGTTCTCTGAGGGACGCATGACCGTCCAAGTATCCACTTGGTCACGGACGGTATTGTTCACTATAGGGGTGAAGTCTGTATCTCCTACTGAGCGTTTCTCCATGAACTCGGAGAGGCGGATACGGGCCATGAGGGGCACATTGCCATAGTTCTCCACGAAGACGTCCTTGTTTTCGGTGTCACGGTTGTAGTAGTCGTGGACACGGCCGCCGGGGGTGTTTTCCCGGAGCCGGTCATTGATGGCCCGCTGGTTGAAGGCTTGGAAGGCGAAGGTGCCGCCTACCAAGAGCAATAAGAGGGACAGGAGCGCGAGGTTGCGCAGCCGCCGCTGGTTTTTCTTTTCTGGTGTCATAAACTCCTCCTTTGACGTAACGTTTGGTTTAGATTTTTCATTACATTTGCATTTCTAATGTTACGTTTACTTTCTGAGTCTATAGTATAAAAAAAAAAAGGTCAAATGAAATGAGTGTTTGATGAGAAAAGGGTGGGTGGTTTGGCTGGGGACTTGGCTTTAGACATGAAGAAAAGAAGCCCCAGAAGGAGCTTCTTTTCTCTATTATCAAATTTTATTTGGCCTTTAAGGCACTCAAGATTTGTGTGCGAAGGTCCTCAATACCGTCCGCGCTAGCTGGTAAGAAAATCGTCGAATTACCGCCATTCGCAAACTGGTTGAGAGTGTCCAGATACTGGTTCGTCAAGAGAATCGACATGATTTGATCCTCCGTTAAACTTGCACCTGTGTTTTTAATTTCAATGATTTGTTGGGCAAGTCCATCAACGATGGCCTTACGCTGCTCTGCAATACCCACACCACGCAAACGATCTTTTTCTGCTTCCGCTTCCGCTGAGGTAACAATCTTGATCTTCTCTGCGTTAGCAAGCATTTGTGAAGCATCCTGTTTACGTTGTGCAGCATTGATTTCGTTCATGGATTGCTTAACCTCTGCATCAGGTTCTACACGAGTGATGAGTGTTTTAACGATGATATACCCATAGGTAGTCATTTCTTCTGCAACCTGATGTTGTACTTCCAAAGCAATCTCATCTTTTTTCTCAAAGACTTCATCCAGAGTCAACCTAGGCACAGCGGAGCGAAGAGCATCTTCAATATAAGCTTGAATCTGTTCCGCAGGATTCATCAGCTTATAGTAAGCATCTTTAATGTTTTCTTCATTAACACGATATTGTGTAGCAACATTCATCGTGACAAAGACATTGTCTTTTGTCTTGGTTTCCATGGTCATTTCATTTTGCAATAAGCGCAACTGGATGCGGGCAGCAACGCGGTCAATTCCCCAAGGCAATTTTATATGAAAACCTGCGGAAGACGTTTTTTGATACTTCCCAAAACGTTCGATGATTGCTACCGTTTGCTGCTTAATAACATAAAATAATGTACTTACACTCACCAAGAATATGATGAAGAAAACCGCAACGATGATAAGCGAAACTGTTAACATAAAAACTCTCCCTACTTTAGTTCTCTCCCCTAATTATACCTCATTTTTCAGAATATTCCAATCAAAATCCTTTAGAGATATACATGTAACATTTGTTTTTCTCCGCTTGATAAAGAAGGGGCTTAAGATAACCGATTTTTTCAGCCTGCAAAAGCAAATCTTCAAAATTATAGCCTGTCAAACGAATATAGTTTTCATTTTCATCTGCTGTTGTCAAGTCTGAGAGCTCATGCACATCTGTAAATCTCCCCTTAAAATCAGCTTTCTTCATAACCAAGTATTCGTTTTCCTGCTCTAAAACATAGTGAGGAAAAATTTGCGCAATTTCATAAACAATCTGTGTGGTCATCTTAAGCGGAAATTCACTGAAAACAAGTGCTTCCTCTTGAGCATTGCGGTAACAAAAGCCAAAGGATTTTCCTGATATATTCAGACGCACAAAACGGAAGTTTTCCGTCCCTTCTTTTCCCTCCAAATGAAAATTCGGTTGCGTTTGAAACATCGCTAAGTCACGAGATAGCGCAAAGAAATACTTGGTCGCATCCTGAGGAGAACGTTTTTGATAAAGCTCTGCAAAATAGGCATTGATAACACTTGAAGGCGGTGTTACCAAAAGCATTTTTTCCTTTTCGTCAGTCAGGCTCTCTAAACGATTTTCTAGAAAAACCCTATCCTGAGCCATATAGCCACCGTATTTCAAGCCTAAATCAATATATTCCTTATTTTTCACTTCTTTCCTCCATATTTAAAAATTCTTTTGCACACATTATAGCATTTTCCGGATAATCCATTGATAACACATCATAAAAATCAACATTCATACGGTTACGAAACCAAGTCAGCTGACGCTTAGCATATCTTCGTGAATTTCTTTTCACAAGCTCCACCGCTTCCATAAGTGAACATTCTCCTGCAAAATAGGGGAAAAACTCCTTATAGCCGATCCCCTTAGCTGCTTGGACATCTGGATAGCCCTCAAATAAAAATTTGGCTTCCTGAAGAAGCCCTTCGTCCATCATTTGGTCTACTCGGCTATTAATCCGCGCGTAAAGCTCTGACCGTTCACTACTGAGGCCGAGGATAGAAAATTCATAGTCCGGTTTCTGATTTTCACCTGTACCGAAAGCTTCTAATTCTAGAAAACGCACTGCCCTTCTCCGATTGAGCTCTGGAATCTCTTGTGTCACGCGCGCAAAGAGTTCTTCATCAGACAGCGCCTCTAGATTTTTACGTAATGTCATCATTTCCTCATGATGTGCCTGCCCTCCCAGATGATATCCCTCAAGAAGACTCTGAATATAAAGTCCTGTTCCTCCTACTATTATGGGGACTTTTCCTGCTTCAATAATTTGTTCAATACTTTGTGTTGCTTCTTGGACAAAGTCAAAGGCAGAATAGCTCTCATCTACATCACGTACATCAATCAAATGATGCACCACAGCAGCCTGCTCTTCTGGACTCGCCTTAGCTGTTCCAATATCCAGTCCCCGATAAACTTGCTGCGAATCTCCTGAGATTATCTCCCCTCCAAATTTCTGAGCCAACTGGATCCCCAGAGCTGTTTTTCCCACGGCTGTAGGACCCACAACCACTAAAACTTTCTTTTTCTTCATACTTTTACTTTTCTACTGTTTCTTTCTATTATAGCATATAGCATTTTTGACTTCGGGAATTATTTTTCGATATAAAAAACCTCAAAAAATTGAGGTAAAATTTTATCTCGTTGCATTAAAGTAAACTTGAGAATTTTCGAGCTTTCCACGCGCTTCAATCAGTTGATTTACTGTGACGAAAGTATAGCCCTGCCTTTTTAGTTTCTTGATTACTTTTTCTGCCCCATCAACAGAGCTATCGTAAATATCATGCATGAGAATGATGGAGCCGTCATAGACTTCATTCATCACAACCTGTTCTATCTGGTCTGCATTTTTACTCTTCCAATCTAAAGAATCCACACTCCATTGAATGATTGGTGTTTGTGCTTGCGCATTGATTTCAGGCGTTGTTGCTCCATAGGGCGGACGTAAGCCTTGTGGGGCAATACCGAGAGTCTTTTGGACTAAATCTGCTGTATTTTTGATTTCCTCCTGAACCTCTTTCATGGGAAGTTGCGGAAGGTTCAGATGATTAAAAGTATGAGAACCTACTTGATGTCCCAACTTATACTCCTGCTTCACTATTTCCGGATAAAGCGCAAGACGATTACCAAGTATAAAAAATGTTGCGGGCACATTTTCTTTTTTCAAAATAGAGAGCAAGCGCGGCGTAGTTTGTGGATCTGGCCCATCATCAAAAGTTAAAGCAACGAGCTTCTTGCTGGCAAGCTGTTTATTTCTAACCTGTCGAGCAGAAGGAATTTTTACTTTTGATTTCTCCGCTTCCTCCTTCAAATGCTCTACTAAGATTCGGGGAGTCACAACTTCTCCAAGCTCACGAAGTGGAAGGGAAACCTGTACATAGTTCTTGGTATCCCTGTTTATCTGATGCGGGGCAAAATAGAAAACTAAAGAATTATTATTCAAAACAAAGGTATTAAAATTTTGCTCAACAGCCTTTAATCCGCTTTGTAAAACCGCCTTTGCCTTTTGTGTGGAATAACGCTGCTCCTTTGAAAATTTGTCATAAATATACTTAGAAATACTTTGCAGATCCTCTTTTTCTTTAAGCAGATCTGAGATTTGTAATTCTTTTTCTTCTTTTAAATCATAGGTTTTCGTAATGACTTGACTTTCTGTTTGCAGCAGCGGACTGTTTTTTCGCATCACATTAAACTTAAAACTCACGATATCAGGGGATAACTCATAAGTTTCAAAAGACTGAAAGAAACTTCCTTTCTCTTTTGGATTATTTTCAAGGGTAGCTCTTTTAAAAGCTGAAAGCTCACTGCTTAAAAAACTTTCTAATTTTTGATTGATTTTCTTACTTTTAGTTTTAGGATAATTTACCAAAATTTGTTGCTCTTTATTTTCGGACTTCACCTCAATGCTAAAATCTTTTAAGGTTACACTTTTTATATAGGTATTAACTGACGGAGTCTTCGCTTTAGATTCTTTATCCCCCACTTTTTCCGACATCACTCCAATAATAATTCCGAAAATAGGCAAAAGCAGACCTAACCATAACCACTTCTTTTTCATGCTCTCTTCCCCTCCCCCTCTGCACTCTGATGCTCCTCTTTTTAAGATAACAATAATTTTTAATACTTTCAAATATTTCGTCTGTTTTACATATGCAGCAGCTTAAAATACTGGGCTTAGAAGCTTACAAGTGTTATAATAAACTTATACATTTCTAAAAGTATCATCATGATTGACAAACATAGGAGGAGAAAAGGATGAATAAATATCTTAAGGGCTATCTTATCGGAAAAGCTATTGAAATCACAGTAGCTGGAACGGCTGTGATGTTTGCTAAACATAAAGGATTGATTGATGCTGAAATGCATCCCAATCTAAAAAAAGATGTCGTTGTTGAAAATCAAAAGCGTGCCAGAAGAAAACGTCTAGCGCGCTAATAATCACTCTTGGAGGTATATATTATGAATAAAAATTTTGTTGCCGGTTTTGTTGCCGGTAAGGTCGTTACTCTTGCAGCTTTAGTGGCTGCTGGTGTCATTTATAAAAAACGTCGTATTGATCCTATAGAGCGCAAATGGGAATTTGTCCAAGAAAACCGTAAAAAGGCGAACCGTAAACGTATTGCCCCTTAAGCGAGTTATTAAAAATTTAAACAAAATACTTCTTCAATGACTCTCAAATAGAGACTGGTCTATTTATGAATGGATAAAGAAAAAACGGGAAATATTCTCGTTTTTTTTTGTCTTTCTCGCCGCCTCTAAGCCGCCTCCAAGAGATAAGGCGACTCTGCAAAGGGAGCCAATACTACCCTTTCATTTATAACTACATTATGAAAGCAACAATTAAAAAACTCCCCTATAGTCAGAATGAAAGACAATATGAGGTAATAGAGCCTTATATCCTCTGCTTCTTGCAATAGTCACAGGAATAAGCCCGGATAAGAATGAATCAAATGACAGTCAAAATAACAACCTTATCAGGCGGATAGCTTCGATTTATCGAGGTCTTTTTTTGTGCTGTAATCATACTGTAACGTATTTTGAAAGAGTGACTAATATGATATAATAGCCCAGTAGAAGTTTATGGACGGTAGCCTAACTGGAGGTGATGCTTATGAAAAATTGTAGGCGATAACCTCACAATACAGAAAGGCGACAAATTTTGTCGATATATGAAACACTCTCATTGATGATTGCACTTGCGTTATTAATGATTACAGTGATAAATAAAAACGATAAAAAAATAACGTCCAACTTTAGCGAGTGACGTTATTTTACGTTAACTTTGCTACCGTTCTTAATACGGCTACACGGGACTTGTTAGCGCAAGTCCTTTTTATTTAGTTTTATTATAACACCGCCCTGTCGGAATAGCAAGGGGAATAAAAATCTGCTGGAGCATTAATGTAGCCAGCAGAACTTCTTCTTCCTCAAATCCTCCAATCAGGAGTAGGAGTTCAGGAGCTGGTTCAATTTTTTCAAACTCTTGCATTGTATTAAACTCAAAACATGCTTTTGTTCCTGCTTTCCAGCTGTTCACTGAAACACAGGTAGTATTATCGGTAGCTCCAGATTTATGGAATCGCACTAATTAATGTAATTCCATTTTCTTATTTTTCAGATTTCCGCCACCATAGAAAAAACGCTCACCAGTGTCTTCTTGTACACCTGTGAAACGTTTCTCTTTTCATGAGATTTGCCTTCTTTATTTTTCACAAAGGTCATCCTGTCTGAGTAAACTGTCACTGAAAGCAGCAATGTCCCTTCCGGTCACTTGCAAAATGTCTACCTCTCTCAGTACTCCATCTTCAAAAATCTCCAGCAGTTCACGAAAAACCTGAGTATCTGTAACACCAATTTTGAAAAAATATTTTTGTATTTCTCGATAGACGATGTAATAGTCTTTTGGCAAAGTTTTTACAGCCGCTTGCAAGATACGCCATTCCTTTTTTCCATCTCTCATTTCCTGAAAACTCATCTTAGTCCCTTCCTAGCTTTTTGAACACGTTACGGTTAAGCTGTTCACGACACTTGTCACGGTAGGACATGTAAGGTATAGGCTTACGCTGGTCAAAGAGTTCTGCAACAAAAGCCTCCTTGTCTTCACCAATCACAGCTGAAACGTCTGCATAGTCAGATGCCGTCTCTTCAAAGAAGTCCAGCAAACTCGACATGATCGGGATAAGATTTCTCCCTGTCAAAGCACTGTATCTTTGGATATTTGGTTCTAGTTCAGCCCACATAATCCGATAGCTTTCTGGCAAATAAGCTACTCTTTTTTCAAAATCCGCTTGAGCAAGAGTCATATCTCTTCCTGTTACTCTATCCCAAAAATTCATCTGTCCCTCCTTATTTCCGCAAGTTTTTCTGAAAGAAAATCCCACCTCGTCCAAAAAGCAGCCAGCTCTTGCCTTCCTGCCTCATTGATCCTGAAGAACTTCCGTGCCGGTCCCTTATCTGAAACTTTCTTTTCTGTTTCTAATAGTTTTTGACGTTCAAGTCTAGAAGTTATGGTATAAACTGTCCCTTCAACTACATCGACAAAGCCATGCTCTTTTAATCTCTGGGTAATCTCATAACCATAGGTCTCCCCTTGGCTAATGATTTGTAATACACACCCTTCTAAAACGCCTTTCAGCATCTCTGTATTCTTTTCCATTTTCACCCCTGTCTAATCTGTATTAACTAATACAACTATACAGTAACACATATTAGTAGAAAAGCAAAGAGAAATAAGTTTTTTCCAGCTGTTTAGACTTAATCATTTAATTTCTCGGCTAATCATGATAGAATAGTAAAAATTATGAAAGAGGTTTAGTGATTTGAAACAAGAAACAATTTTTGCTCATGCTAAATTTTCCAATCCTTTTATGAATGCTTCTGGTGTGCATTGTATGACTATTGAGGAGTTGAAAGACTTGGAAAAATCTGAGGCTGGGGCATATATCACGAAAAGTTCAACTCTAGAAAAAAGAGAGGGAAATCCATCGCCGCGTTATGTTGACTTAGCCCTTGGAAGCATTAACTCGATGGGGTTGCCTAATCTAGGTTTTCACTATTATCTAGACTATGCTTTAGGACAACAAAAGCATCAAGAAACACCACTCTTTTTCTCTATTGCGGGGATGAGCCAAGAAGAAAATATCGAGATGTTGAAACTTATTCAAGACAGTGCTTTTTCCGGAATTACTGAACTTAACCTTTCATGTCCAAATGTTCCAGGAAAGCCTCAGATGGCTTATGACTTTCAGGCTACCGAAGACCTTCTCAAAAAAGTTTTCATCTTCTTTAAAAAACCACTTGGCGTTAAGCTTCCTCCTTATTTTGACTTGGTGCATTTTGACCAAATGGCTGATATCCTTAACAAATTCCCTCTCACTTATGTGAATTCTGTCAATAGTATCGGCAATGCTCTATTCATCGATTCTAAAGAGGAAGCCGTTGTCATCAAGCCTAAAAATGGTTTTGGGGGTCTGGGAGGACAATACATCAAACCTACTGCCCTCGCTAATGTTCGTGCTTTCTATACACGGCTTAAACCAGAAATTCAAATCATCGGGACAGGCGGTATTGAAACAGGGCATGATGCCTTTGAACACCTGCTCTGTGGTGCAACCATGCTCCAAATCGGAACAGCTCTCCACAAAGAGGGACCCGGAATTTTTGCGCGAATTAGTAAAGAATTACAGGAAATCATGGATGAAAAAGGTTATCGGTCCATTGATGAATTCCGTGGTAAGCTGAAAAGCCTCTGAAACTCAGCAGCGATGGCAAAGCTTAGTCAAGCTTAACACGTTAAGGCAGCTGTATCAATAGCTTTATCTTAAAAAATCACTCAAATTTGGCACATAAGAATGCCAGTTTGAGTGATTTTTTGTTTGGTAAGTTTGTCTTTAGTTCGATTGGTTGATGATGAGGGCGGGGCGGGACCCTCCACCAGTATTTGCGCCCTGTGATGTATGTCCTCCATTAAGGGCCCCGCTTAAGTCTTGTCCATGTCCTCTATGGAGGATAACCCAAGAATGCCCTACTAGAGCACGAGTTCGAAGCCACCACCAACTATTATTGGCACCTATACGTCCTGCTGGATTAGGAAAAGCTTGCCCGCTTCCTGATAAACGTGCTACATCAGCTAAGGAGAGGGCAAAAGCACGAGGAGCTCCACTTGTATCAACATCAGTCACATCAGCCGCAACCAGTGGAAAATCTGTCAAGTTACTTGGTAGCCATGCCTGAGTTGAACCTGTCCAAGTCAGATCGCCATGCCTGACCGCTCCTGTATCAAAATTATCTGAAACCGGTTGAACCATAGTCCGAACATCCGCATGTAGGGCGTCATACCAAGAAACCAGTTCTGCCTCTTGATCGTTCCAAGAAACATTGCGTATTGCCTCATTCCGAATAATCATATGATTGCCAGAACCCATGTTTTCAAGGTAACGATACTGCTCCCCAGCCATAGTAAAGATACGGCCCGGACGCATGGTTGAAAAGTCAAAGTCTGCTGGTGCACTGTCTTCGTTAGGCAGTGGGTTCGGGCCGTCATCGTACATCACCCCATTCTGGATACCTTGGAGAAAGTCTTCCAGCTCCGCATGGTGCTGCTCCCCGTCATTGAGGAATTCCTCATGTTGGTCAGGACTCACTAAGCCACTCTCGACATGAATCCCATAGTAGTAAAAGCCGTTAAAGACCTTGTCCTCAATGGCAGCCGTCATCTCCGCTGCATCTAGCAGGTAAGAGGTGGCTTGTTCCCGGTCCAGTCGGTTGGCCCAGTAAGCCCAGCCCGTGTTCGGGTCAACCACCCAGAAGTTCCCTATCTTGTCTTCGTTAGGCAGATTGCTCCACTGGTTCATGGTCATTGGGGCACGGTCTTGGGGAAGGTTCTGGGCGGTTTGGTTGGTCACTTCTTCCCCCGGCCAGACTGGACCACTGTTGTCAAAGTCTTCGTTTGCTGACCAGTAAGCATCAATACCATCTCCCGGATGTGTCGCTCCGTCTGTGACCGCATCTGTAGCACCGTTCCCTTCGATCCAGTCCCGCGCATGACCTGCCGCTGCTGTTCTTAAGTCCAGGTTGTCATGGTTGAAGGTCGGCATATACCATGGGGCATCTTGACCGGAACGTTCCCAACCAAAGATGAGGTTGGCGTACTGGTCGAAGGCATTTGAAGCATTAGAGTTTTCACGGTCGGTGATGTCGTTTGCGCTGGGAATCCATGTGGTCCAGTTTTCTACATCCTCACGGCTGGTCCCTGCGACCAGGGGCGTGAAGTTGGCTTCATTACGCTGGCGGGTTTCGAGGAACTCGGACAGGCGTATCCGTGCCATGATTGGCCGTTCGCCGTAGTTTTCCACGAAGACGTCCTTGTTTTCCGTGTCTCGGTTGTAGTAGTCGTGGACACGGCCGCCGACATTGATGTCCACTTCATTCAGCCGGTCATTGATGGCCCGCTGGTTGAAGGCTTGGAAGGCGAAGGTGCCGCCTACTGCGAGTAACAAGAGCGACAGGAGTGCGAGGTTGCGCAGCCGCCGCTGTTTTTTCTTTTCTGGTGTCATAAATTCCTCCTTTGACGTAACGTGTGGTTTTGTATTTTCATTACAAGTTCATTTCTAATGTTACGTTTACTTTCTGAGTCTATAGTATAAAAAAAAAAAAAGGTCAAATGAAATGAGTGTTTGATGAGAAAAGAGAATGTAGCACTTATTTTTTCCTGATAGGAACGGGGTTTTATCTTCGCCTGCATTTTTTATAGCCTCACCTATAAAATATTTGACTTTATTTAGCATAACCTGTAAAATGTTATTTAACTCACTTACAATGAATAATGTTTCACGTTTAAAACCCTGTTTCTCAAATCTGGAGAAAAAGAGGCTTATAAAAAATTATTACTGGTCCGTGTGCTGCTTTCAGTAGACCACATTTTCAAAACTAAAAAAATGCTATTAACACCAAGTATCTTGGGTGCCAACAGTCACTCACTGTGAACTTTTAAAAATGAAGAGGGAGAGATGTTAAAGATTACTAATTTATCCGTTGAATATAAAGGAAACTTAGCCTTAGACGATATATCACTAGACATTCCAGCAGCTACCTGTACAGGGATTATTGGACCAAATGGCGCTGGAAAATCAACTTTGATGAAAAGTATCTTAGAGATGGTGCCTGTCAAGTCAGGAAAAGCCACTATTGATAACCAACCTATCAAAAATTTCAAGCGAAAAATTGCTTATGTCGCACAACGTAGCGAAATTGATCTCAGTTTTCCAATCACGGTTTTTGATACTGTTCTAACAGGAACCTATCCGAATTTGAAGTTGTTTCAGAATCCGGGGAAGAAAGAGAAAGAAAAAACACATCAAGCCTTGCATAGACTAGGTCTTGATGCCTTTAAGGATAAGCCACTCAGCGACTTATCTGGTGGACAACTTCAACGGGTTTTTATTGCACGCGCCCTGGCCCAAGAGGCTGATTACTACTTTTTAGATGAGCCTTTTGTTGGTATCGATATGATTAGCGAAAAGATTATCATTAAAATTCTTGAAGAGCTGAGACAAGAAGGTAAGTCAGTCATTATCGTGCACCACAACCTTCATAATGTAAAAGAATACTTTGACTATCTGATTATTCTCAACAAAAAGCTTGTCTGTGCAGATTATATTCCCCAGTGCTTTACTAACAAAAATCTCCAAAGTGCTTATGGAGAAGCTTTGGGTAATGTTATCATCAAAGAAAGCGAGGTATAAATCAAGATGGATATTCTATTTTCTCTTTCTGACCTCACAGGACTGACCGTAACAATGCTGAGTGCTTTTATCGCTTCTCTCCTGCTAGGAATCATTTCAGGAATTTTGGGGTGCTTCATTGTCCTTCGCCGTTTGTCACTGATGGGAGATGCCCTCTCTCATGCTGTTTTACCTGGCGTAGCTCTTTCTTATATGCTGGGCATTAACATCTTGATTGGTGCAACCCTTTCAGGCATCTTAGGAGCTATTCTGATCCAGTTCATCATCAAGCACAGCAATTTAAAAACAGATGCATCTATCGGTATTATCCTAAGTAGCTTTTTTGCATTGGGCATTGTATTAATCACGAAAGCTGAAAGTGGTGTTGACCTCAACCATATTCTCTTTGGAAATATTCTCGCAGTTACACCACATGAACTCATACAATCTTTTGTATTATTACTCATCGTTGTTCTTGTCGTCAAGCTTTTTTTCAAGGAATTACTCATTACTTCCTTTGATCCTATCATGTCTAAAGCTTACGGACTAAAAAATAATTTTTATCATTATCTTCTGATGATTCTTCTTACTCTCTTCACTATTTCCGCCTTAGCTCAAGTCGGGATTGTGCTTGTAGTTGCCATGCTCATTATTCCAGCCTCTATCGCTTATTTGTGGGTTAACACGCTCCCGCGCATGATTACTCTGTCCTCTATCTTGGGAGTTCTCTTTGGCGTACTTGGAGTCATCCTGAGCTTTCACTATGACCTCCCCACAAGTGCCACTATCGTCATTGTAGGTGCTCTCGCTTTTGCCTTATCATTTTTCCTCAGTCCTCGCAATGGCTTTATCCACTATACTAAGAAAGGAACGTCACTATGAAACTCAAACGACTTGCTCTTGCTGCTGTGTTAGCCGCACTCTTTCTCCTTTTTACAGCCTGTGCTGCCCCAAAAGAAGAAACTGCTGCTTCAAACAAATTGAAAGTTGTAACAACCTACTCCATTATTGCTGATATTGTTGAAAATATCGGAAAAGATCACGTTGAGGTTTATAGCATGGTTCCTCGTGGAACTGATCCACATCTATACGACCCTAAACCCAATGATACACAAGCTGTAGAAAAGGCTGACCTTGTCTTTTACAATGGTCTAAATCTAGAAACTGGAAAAGGATGGTTTGATAAGCTCATCAAAAACAGTCGTAAAGAGGCAGCCAGTTTCATGGTGAGTGAGGGCGTGTCACCGATTTACTTGAGTGAAAAAGGGAAAGAAAGCGAAGAGGACCCACACGCTTGGCTTAATATTCAAAATGGTATTCTTTACGCTCAAAATATTGAAAAAGAGCTTTCAAAGAAAGACCCTCAAAACAAAGCAATCTATCAGAAAAATCTCAAAACATACACTGAGAAATTACAGCAATTAGATACTGAAACACAAAAGAAAATCAACAGTATTCCCAAAAACGACCGTATCCTAGTCACAAGTGAAGGTGCTTTTAAATATTTTGCTCAACAATACGGGTTGACTGCTGAGTATATCTGGGAAATCAATACGGACAATCAAGGTACACCTTCACAAATGACACGCATAAACAACATCATTAAGGATAAAAGTGTAAAAGCACTCTTTGTCGAAACGAGCGTTTCCCCTAAAACAATGGAAGCCGTCTCACGACAAACTGGAGTCCCTATTTTCTCCAAAATCTTCACGGACTCTCTGGCCGATAAGGGGCAAGAGGGGGATACTTACTATGACATGCTCAAATGGAATATTACTCACATCTACGACGGTTTGAATGGAAAGAAATGAATGCTTCACGATTTCTCCCTGTTGAAAGAACTAGTGAAAAACGACTGAGAAAAGTTCCAAAAATGAAAAAAGTGCCTAACCACGTGCATCATGATGCTGTGGTTAAGCACTTTTTGTTTGTGCGCCTTAGCTAAAATCAACTTTCGCCTCCCTCTCTGCCCAAACTCTTTAATTTTCTGTTCTCATAATAAATGGACAGCAAAGTAAGCAAGGCGAATGAAGGCCGAGATTGAAAACTCGGCGAGGGACTTCCAAATTAATCTTCTGTATACCAGTCATAGTGGAAGATTCCATCCATATCCGTACGTTCATAGGTATGCGCACCGAAGTAGTCACGTTGTGCTTGAATCAAGTTTGCGGGCAAGTTTGCAGAACGATAGCTGTCATAGTAGCTGATTGCACTTGCAAATGTTGGCACTGGAATACCTGCTTGAACAGCAAGACTCACAACGTCGCGTACTGCTGCTTGATAGCGATTTGTGATATCGATAAAGTACTCATCCAAGAGAAGGTTTTCAAGATTAGGGTTCTTGTCAAAAGCATCTGTAATGTTTTGCAAGAACTCTGCACGGATGATACATCCTGCACGCCAGATTTGGGCGATTGTACCGTAAGGAAGATCCCAGTCGTATTCCTTAGAAGCTTGGCGCAGTTGAGCAAAACCTTGGGCATAACTCATGATTTTTGAGAAATAAAGTGCTTGACGGATTTTTTCCACAATTTCAGCTTTGTCGCCTGAGAAATTCACTTCTGGACCTGATAATATCTTGCTTGCTTTCACACGTTCGTCTTTATAAGTTGAGATGAATCGCGCAAAGACAGATTCTGTAATCAATGGCAATGGAACACCCAGATCAAGAGCACTTTGTGATGTCCATTTACCTGTACCTTTATTGCCAGCTTTATCAAGGATTTTATCCACGATATAGCCGTCTGTACCTTGATCGTCTTTACGTTTAAGGACTTCTTTTGTGATTTCGATAAGGTAGCTGTCCAGTTCGCCTTCATTCCATTCTTCAAAGATGGACTGAATTTCAGCGTTGTCAAGTCCGAGCACACGTTTCAAGAGGTCGTAAGATTCGGCGATGAGTTGCATGTCGCCATACTCAATACCATTGTGGACCATTTTCACATAGTGACCCGCACCATTAGGACCCATATAAGCCACACATGGTTTGCCATCTTGAGGCGCTTTACCTGCGATTTGTTCAAAGATTGGTGCAATCAAATCGTAAGCTTCTTTTTGTCCACCAGGCATGATTGAAGGTCCTTCAAGCGCACCTTTTTCACCACCTGAAACACCTGTACCGATGAAGTTGATTCCTGAGTCTGCAAGCTCTGCATTACGACGCATTGTATCTGGGAAATGTGTATTTCCGCCATCAATCAAGATGTCACCTTTATCCAAATGTGGTAAAAGCGCTTGAATTGTCGCATCTGTTGCTGGACCAGCTTGTACCATAAGCATGATACGGCGTGGTTTTTCAATAGCAGCTACGAATTCTTCGATTGTCTTTGTCAAAACAAAATTTTTATCTGGATGTTCAGCTACAACTTCCTCCGTTTTTGCAGTCGTACGATTAAATAGGGCAACTGTATAGCCTCGTGATTCAACATTGAGGGCTAGATTTTTCCCCATTACGGCCATGCCGACCACGCCAAAGTTAGCTTGAGTCATTGTAAATCCTCCGATTTTTTTATCTTTTATAGCTCTATTATAACGCAAATTCTTTACAAAAGCTTATATAAACACTGTAAATTTTTTACAAAACAAAAACTGCCCGAGGACAGCTTTTCATTTTTACCATTCTGTTTCTGAAAGTTCTTTGGCTTTTTTTTCAAGGTCATCTGCTTCTTCAGAAATCTTATCAAAGTCGATATTATCTTCAACTTTTTCAGATACTGTATCAATATTATCATCAAGCTTTTCTTTAAATTCTGCCGCTTTTTCAACAACTTCATCTGTAATTTCTGATTCATTTTCATCAAAAAGCTCTTCAGTGCCTTCTTTGGCTTGATTGATTTTATCGACAATCGCATCACGTGTACTGTTGAAAAACTCAACAACTGATTCTTTAGAAAGTTCCCCTGAATCTACTTTTTCTTTAATCCAATCACGTTTGTTTGTCAAATATTCTTTCGCAGAATCTGCGGAGATTTCACCTGAGTCAAAGCGTGCTTTAATGTCATTAAATTTTTCTACAGAAAAGTCGCGCAGATTATTAAGCGCTGCCTCTGGATCCTCTTTGAAGTCACCATACATTTTTCCTGCATCTTCACGCATTTCGCTGCCTTTTTTGGGAGCGAAGAACAAAGCCGCAGCAGCACCAACTAAAGCACCTACTAAAAATCCTGATTTTTTAGACATATTATTTATCCTCCACTTTCTTTTTCTTCTTTAAAAATTTGTTTGCTGTTTTAGCCAACACCAAGGTTGAAGCTGAACGACCAACATTTCCTGTTTTTCTTGAGAAACGTTCTACCATATCACGACTGCTCTTGTTCACTGCAGTTACGCTTTCTGAAAGTTCTGCTACTGCCACAAAAAGAGGATCAATCGTCGCTACCTTTCCGTTGACATCATCCAAAAGAACATTAGCTTTAGCCATCAGTCCATCTGCTTGATGGAGTAAAACATCCACATCGCTGGATACTAACTTAACTGTACGGTTAGCTTCTTCAACAATTTTTGAAACTTTAAGCAAAAGTACAATCAAGAAAACAACCAAGGTTGCAAATGCAATTGCAATAATCAACCAAGCTATAGCTTGAATACTTATTTCTCCCATAGTCCACCTCCAAAACCGCTTAAATCTATGCGGTAATTTAACTTTATTATAGCAAAATTAATATTTTTTATAAACTAATTTATATTTTTATAAAAAGTACTTTTCTTAGTTAGCCAGAAAAGTACTTTTTATTAATCAACTTTTTTTAAACGTCCAATCAAGATGAAAGCAATACCCGCTATGACCATCAATGCTGAAAAGACTTGTGACACCCTAAACGCGCCAAGCATTAAGCTGTCTGTGCGCATACCTTCTACGATAAAGCGAACCAAGCCATACCAGATCAAGTAAAAGGCAAAGATTTCACCGCGCTTCAATCCTGGAAGACGATGACGGAAAATCATAATTATTAGAAAACCTGTAAACGTTCCGATACTTTCATAGAGAAATGTCGGGATACGATAAGCCCCATCAATAAACATTTGTTCTCGGATAAAGGAAGGCAAGTAGTTTAAGTTACTCACTGCCTCACCATAAGCTTCTTGATTGATAAAGTTACCCCAACGTCCAATGGCTTGCCCTATAAGTACTCCTGGAACACTGATATCTAGGAGATCCAGTGGATTAATCATTCGATAATAGGAAAAGATAAACAAGACAATAGCACCAGCAATCAGGCCACCGTATATAGCTCCGCCACCGTCCCAAAGTGCAATAATTTCACCTGGATGCTGACTATAATATCCCCATTCGAAAGCGACATAATATGCACGTACACCAATCAAGCCAATAGGAAAGGCCCATAAGATAAAATCAATCACATCGTCTGTCGTTAAGCCTCGCCGGGGGGCTTCTTTACAAGCGAGCCATACCCCTAAAGCTGCACCTGTAACAATAAAAATCGCATACCAATGAATGGAAAAGGGACCGAGCTCTAAGGCAATTTTATTTATTGCTAAATTTGGAAAATAGTTCACAGTCAACTCCTTAGCTGTTGTTTTCAATCAAATGTGTCAAACGGTCTTCAAAAAGTTCCGTTGCATCATAACCCATATCTTTAGCCCGGTAATTCATCACTGCTGCTTCAATAATGGTTGAAACATTCCGTCCTGTTTTCACTGGGATTTTAATCTGTGGTACCTCAACGTCTGCTAGAATGATATTTTTAATACCATTTCCCAAACGGTCAAATTCGCCGCCCACTTCATAAGGCTCAAGGTAAATCGTTAAGTCAATATCCGTTTGGTCTTTAACAGCACGCGCACCGTATAAGCTCATAACATCAATAATCCCAACTCCACGCAGCTCCAAAAAATTCTGCAAAACAGGTGCAGGCTCACCAGCTAGCGTGAAAGCATCTTTTTGGAAAACGTCAACACGGTCATCAGCGACTAAGCGATGGTTACGTGCCACCAAGTCCAAAGCCGTTTCAGATTTCCCGATGCCACTTGCCCCCTGAATCAAAACGCCGACACCGTAGATGTCCATTAGGACACCATGTACGCTCACACGTTCTGCCAACTCCTCATCCAAATAGGAAGTCAAGATGCTGTTTAAACGACTGGTCGTTTCACGTGACTGCAACAACACAATATCATGCTTACGGGCAACATTGATCATCTCCTCAGGAATTTCCAAGTTACGGGCAACAATAACGACTGGTGTGAGCTCTGTCATTACTTTTTTAAGAATATCATAGCGAGCATCTCCCACCACATTCATCATGTAAGACCACTCTTTCATCCCAAACAGTTGAATCCGTTCAGGCGTAAAGTACTCAAAATAACCAGACATTTCTAAACCAGGACGTAAAATATCTGAAGTCGCCACTTCTTTTTGAAGCGCTGTTTCCGTCGAATAGATAACATTAAACTTAATTTTTTTTATGAGATCTTGCACTGTGACTGTCATAACCGTCTCCTATCGTCTTTTTCTTTACTTATTATATCAGAATTATCCTTCCCACTCTAGAATATTCAGTTCATCCCTAAGTTAAAAGCTATAAAAAAACAAGTTTTCCTTGGATTCCTTGTTTATATTTTATTAATTTAGAATTTTTAGTTTGTTGGTTGGTGGATAATCAAAGCGGGTCGATCTCCAATATCCGAATTAGGTGGCTGCACAAGAGCTAGTCTTGTTGGCCTAAGGCCCAAATTCATCCCAATGTGCCAAATAGACTGATTTAGATTAGGAGGACCCAAACTGCGTAATCTCCAACCTGTTGATGAAGGATAACCATATGCCGCTCCGCGTCCTGATGGAGTAGAGAAAATTTTACCAGGTTGAGCAAGTCTAACGAAATCTGCCAGTGAAAGAGCAAAGGCGCGCTTAATCCCATCCTCTTTAACAACCCTTGTTACATCTGATGCAACGACTGGAGAAACATCAAGATTAATTGGCAATCTGTTCCAATCGTCTGGATTGCTCCAGAGAAATGTACTCTCGCTGGAATGTCCCGTATTAAAACTTCTTTCAACTGGAGAAACAATGTCTTGAACTTCTTGTCTAAGGCCGTTATACCAGTTAGAGATACGAGTATGTTGCCCAGCATCAGCTGACCGCGGAAGTGTATAATTTCGAATAATCAGATGATTCCCCTCACCCATATCCTCGAGATAGCGGTATTGCTCCCCTGCCATGGTAAAGATACGTCCCGGATACATGGCGCTGAATCTAAACTCATCGGGATGACTGTCCTCATCATAAGCTGGATTTTCAAAGTTATCATCCACCGCATTATTACGAATACCACGAAGCAGACGTTCTACCTCTCCACTTTCTGGCTCATCCTCAAAATCACTGTCCGGCGTAATCAACTGACTGTCCACATGGATAGCGTAGTAATAAGAACCACGGATATCATGTGCTGTCTCTGTCATCACTGCTGCATCCAACAGGTAAGAACTGGTTTCTCCCTCCTGCAGTTGACTGGCCCAGTAAGCCCAGCCTGTTTCCTGATCAATAACCCAGAAGTCGCCGATTTTATGCTCATTGGGTAAGGCAGACCATTGCTGAAGTGTCAGTGGGGCACGGTCTTGCGCCAAGTTTTGTGCTGTTGTACGTTCAACGCCCTCAAGAGCTCCGGGCCAGACTGTACTTGTTGGACCCTGACCATTTGTATAGCTCTCTCCTTCTTGCCAGTAGGCATCCTCACCTGTACCCGGATGAGTGGCCCCATCTGTACTACCGTCTGTGGCACTATCGCCAGCGATGTAGTCTCGCGCATGCCCCGCTGCAGCCGTCATCAGGTCGTTCTCCACATGGTTGAAGGTGGGCAAGTACCAAGGCGCATGTTCTCCTTGACGGGTCCAACCAAAGGTCAAGTTACTATATTGGTTAAAGACGGCAGAGTCCCCCACACGAGTAGTGAGCGTGTTGCCTTCTGGAATGTAGGTGGTCCAAGTTTCAATTGCATCCCGCTCAGTATTGGGCACTATAGGTGTGAAACTTGTTTCTCCTCTTCCTCGAATTTCCATGAACTCAGACAGACGAATCCGTGCCATGACAGGCTCCTCCCCATAGTTTTCGACAAAGACGTCCTTGTTTTCGGTGTCACGGTTGTAGTAATCGTGAACGCGGCCGCCTACTTCGCCCAGATTATCTCTCAGGCGGTCGTTAATGGCGCGTTGGTTGAAGGCGGTAAAGGCGAATGTCCCTGCAATCAGCAGAAGGAGTGTGAACAGAACTAGGGCAATTCCCAGTTTTCTCTTGTTTTTTACGTGCATTTTGTTTTTCCTCTTTTTTTTAGTTTTTTCGGTTGGAAGTGATGTTGAATAGGAGTACTCTCAGGTATATGACCAGCAGCACACGGCAAAAAACGTCCCAGTCATCCGGAACGTTTTGGTGCATGGAGAAAAGAGCGGCAATCTACCGCCTGTTTATGTGCTGTGCTGTGCTGTGCTGTGCTGTGCTGTGCTGTGCTGTGCTGTGCTGTGCTGTCTGATTATAGAGCATGGCTTTTTCCTCGTCAAGTATATTGTACACATTAAGTAATACAATATACATATTATATAATGTTATTGTAATCTTTTTCTTATCAATTTCAAAATGATATCTTTACGAAAATAAAAAGAGAGGCAAACCTCTCCTCATAGAATATAAAAAAACAATGGACAAATTCCATCATTTGATATTACTGAGCTTTACAAATTTATCCACCTTGTAGGCCACATAAATCCTGCGCCCCAGAAGAAAACTTGCAATAAAGAACCAAAACCATTGGGCTGCAAAAAAGGAGATGGAGAAAATCCATGCTTCAATAATTGTCCCAAGTATAAAAGAATAAAATCGTGATTTTAACATAGCTTTATTATAACACAGCTTGCTAAAGAAAGGGGAATTAACGTGAGAACTTTCTCAATAGCTCCTAGCAAAAACAGGAGAATTTTGTTAAAATAGGGTGCTATGGAAAAACTTAAAAACTTCGTAAAAACCGAGGCTTTTACCTATCTGGTCTTTGGTGTCTTGACCACTCTGGTTTACTACGTCTTTATGCAAGCAAGTTTCTACCTGCTTAACCAACCTGGAATAAATGCTGGTGCAATTTCTGAGGCTATCGGTCAGATTGTCAGCATCATTTTTGCTTTTTTTACAAATAAAATCTGGGTTTTTAAGCATCAATCAAATCATATTTTTCTTGATTTTCTTAACTTTGCTGCTGGTCGTCTGTTCTTCATGCTTCTGGCTATCTTTCTTAAATGGTGGTTTATCGATACGCATCCAGAAATCTTGATGAACCTCCTTCACCTTAAAAAACCAGTTGTGGTTCTTGTGCTTTCACTCGCAATTCAAATCCTTAACATCATTTTGAATTACTTTTACTCTAAATTCATTGTTTTTCGAAAAAAATCCAAAGTCTAAAGACAAATGCCCCGTTTAAGTGATATTCTACACCCCTAACGTTAGACAGAATCTAGCATTAGCGGTGTTTTTCTATGGAATTAAGTTATGACTTTATTTTATTACTCGTATGAATACACGTATTAAAACTAAAAGGACTTCGCTCTGTACTATAGAGAGCCAAATCCCTTATTTAAATTATTTGTTCAACTTTTGAGAAGCAGTACATCTTACTTTCTAATATCTCTGATAAAGGCCACAATCTCTCCTCGTCGGGTTTCAATCTGTCCAAAAGATTTTTTCTGATAAGTTGCATTTAAAGCAGTCCCCACAATCAAAACCTTTGCTATAAATATAAACCAAATCATCAAACCAAAAATGAGCACAGAACCGACCAGCTTGAAGTCACTCATCTGGCTTAAAGCACGGCCCAGATAAGCTCCGAAAAAGTGAGGCAGGGCTACTAGGACCAGAGTAGAAAAAATCGTCCCTGGCATAATATACTTTAGCTTATGTATCTTTACATTAGGTAAAACAAAATAGAGTAAAATCAAAGATACAAATACAATAATAATCACAACAGGCAAGGTCGCTGTTTGCAAGGTGCGATAAAGTCTATCGTCAAAGGCAAACAAATGCTCATGTATGTAGGCTAGCACCAGCTGCCCAAATGTCGAAATTAAGATCGTCAAAGAGAGTAAAGTCATAAGTCCTAAGCCCACAACCATCCCAGTGATTCGGCTGAGGATGAAGTCACGGTGCTGCGAGACTTCATAGGCTTTATTCATGGCCATCTGCAAGGTAGCTAATGCTCTTGAAAAAGTCCAAAAGCCGGCTAAAACAGAGACAGAAAGTAAACCTGTGTTAGGATTCTCCAAAATATTCCGAATAAATCCCGCACTCATTTCATAGATTTGTTCGGGAATCTGCTCACGCAGAACATTCAATATCAAATCTACATCAAGATTTAAGAAGGGAAGGAGATTGGCAAAAATCAAAAGTAAAGGAAAAATAGATAGAAGCAAGTAATAAGCCACAGCGATACTTGATAAAGACAGCTCTGAACTTTTGTAAAAGCTCATAAAATCTTTTAAGGGTTGCCAGGACAAAACCCGCTTAAAAAAAGCTTTCATACACTATTTCTCCTTTCTTTTTATTTTCATAATGCTCAGTAGGTACCTTCTTCTCCTTGACTTGTCAGAATAACTGGACCATCTTTGGTAATGACAAACTGATGTTCAAACTGGCAGGATAAGCCACCATCCAAAGTCTTATGCATCCAGCCTGTTTCCATATCCGTGTCAATTTTCCATGTTCCTGTATTAATCATCGGTTCAATAGTCAAGACCATCCCTTCACGTAAGCGTAAACCACGTCCTGCTTTACCATAGTGAGGTACTAAAGGGTCTTCATGGAATGTTGGTCCCATCCCGTGACCGACAAGATCACGGACAACACCATATCCACGACTTTCAGCATGCTCTTGAATCGCCGCACCGATATCACCGATACGGTTGCCTACAACAGCTTGCTCAATACCAAGATAGAGGCATTCGCGGGTTACATCCATAAGCTTTTTGACTTCTTCTGAAGGCGTGCCCACCGCATAAGCCCAACAACTATCAGCGATAGCTCCGCTAAAACCTACTGTATATTTTTTCATCTCAGCAACATTATCAAAGTCCAACTTTGAAACATCCACGGAACCATCTTCAACCATGCCTAACACCATATCCACCTTAATAAGATCACCCTCTTTTAACTTCAGATGACGGGGAAAGCTATGTGCAACTTCATCATTAAGAGAACAGCATGTCGCATATGGATAATCCATGATTGAGCCATCGACACCAATCTGTAGCGGCAAGGTATTTGTTTCCTTGCAAACCTTGCGTACATATTCTTCGATTTCCCACATGTCAATACCGGGCTTTATCAAATCACGTAAACCAATATGAATACTGGCGAGCAAAGAGCCCGCACGATCCATTTGATCTATTTCACGTTGAGATTTTAATGTAATCACTCTTTTTACCTTCTCCTAAATATTTCTCTAATCACAATGATACTCCTATTTTATCATAAAAATACTGGGGTAGAAAGTCTGAAAAAATGCATGGAAGCTGATTTTTCTTGAATTTCTTGATATAATCTTGTTATATAAATTTCACAAGGGAGCAGAAAATGGCTTTAGCAAAAGTAGTTTATGCAAGTATGACTGGCAATACACAAGAAATTGCTGAAATTGTTACTGATAAATTGGAGGAGTTGGGGCTTGATGTAGACCTAGACGAATGTACCTCCGTGGATGCCGATGAGTTTGAAGATGCTGATCTTTGTATCGTTGCAACTTATACTTACGGCGATGGTGAACTACCAGACGAAATCGTAGATTTCTATGAAGACTTAAAAGAGGTTGATCTTTCTGGAAAAGTTTTTGGCGTCTGTGGTTCAGGTGATACCTTTTATGATGATTTCTGTATCTGTGTAGATATGTTTGAAGAACAATTTGCACTCACAGGTGCTGAAAAGGGAGCGGAGTCTGTCAAGGTTGATTTGAATGCTGAGGATGAGGATATTATTAATCTTGAAGCTTTTGCTGAAACATTGGCAGCTAAGGTGCAGTAATATAAAAACTTGCGATAAATCGCAAGCTTTTTTGTTCTCATAAACTAAACATAAGAATCCCTGCAGCAACAGCAACATTCAAAGATTCTGCCTGGCCAAACATTTCAATATGAATCAGTTTATCTGCAGCACTTACTGCTGTGGAGGTTACTCCTGATCCCTCATTTCCCATAACTAAAGCAAAATTTTTTTCTACTGATAGTTCTTTGTAACTCACAGAGTCTTTTGACAAACTCGTCACATAAAGGGGAATATTGGCTGCTTGTAAGTCTGTAAAATCTTTTATATGCCAGATTGGGATGTGGAAGTTGCTTCCTTGCATACTCCGCATCACTTTTGGTGCATAAACATCAGCTGTGTCTCCCAAACAAAGAACTGCTGAAAATCCTGCTGCATCAGCGGTACGAATCATCGTGCCTACATTTCCAGGATCTTGAACGTTTTCTAAAACCAAGAACTTTCCTTGATCAAGCTGAATATACTCCTTTTTACGCACGACTTCAGCAACCACTCCTTGAGGTGTTCCAGTATCCGACAAGCTCTTCAAGACTTCCGAGCTGACAAGGACAACATTATCCAGATGTTCAACTTCTTTGTGCTTATCTTCTTCCACAAAAATTTGCAAAATCTCAGCTCCAGAATTTACAGCCTCTTCGAGCAGGTGAAAGCCTTCTATGAGATAAGAATTTTTACGATATTTTTTCTTTGTGAGTAACTTACGCGCTGCCTTAATTTTTTTATTGTCTTTTGCTCTTATAATTTCCATTTGTTATAATTATATCATACTATCTATCACTGCACCTAAGAGCACTTATGTGCCTTATTCAATAAATTTTAGTTTCCTACAGGGGGAAGAACGATGTACAAAGTTAAAATAATTGCTCACGGACAGGTACAAGGTGTTGGTTTTCGCTATGGAACCGTCCTTATCGCACGGCAGCTGGGGCTTAAGGGACGTGTTTGGAACAATGCAGACGGTACTGTGGGACTGTTTGTTCAAGCGGATAATCAAGAAACATTAAAAATCTTTGAAGAAAAACTTCGTCAAGGTCCGACTCCCTTTGCTTCTGTTGTTAAACTTGATGTCTTTTCTACAGACTTCAATGATTTTCAAAATTTTGATATAAAATATTAAGTTTTTGTATGCGTCATGGTGGTAAATGAAATTTCACTGCCATTTTATTTTAGTTTTAAGCAGACACTTGGGTTAGAAGTTCATACAGGTTGCCTTACTTACAGTGTACTTTTATTTCGCGAGATTTTTTTATAAGTTCGGAAGGGAATATCAGACAGACACATATCTGCGCTGCTCTCTACAGAATAAACTACGGATGAAAAAAATGAACCACTGAGCAGAACCGAAAAATATAGGTTTCTCTTGTCTGCTTTATGGTTCATTTTATTCTTTGAATGTGTTGAGTTTATAGATTTTAGCTCATGTTGGATAGGTCAGCTTCCATGCTCTGCTCTACTGTCTACCAATTGAAAAGATCGAGCAGCATCAAATGCCATTTGACCTCATTTGCATAATACATATTTCCACCATTAACATAGAGCTTTCCTCCACTGTTCATCAGTGAATCCACTGTCACATGATAATAGGTTTCACCTGTTGTATTTCCTAAACTCGGAGCCACAACGGTACGCGAATACTTCTCTGCCAATTCTAGATTGTTTTTTCCGCCATTTTTAGCCACATAGTCTATATAGGATTGACCAAAATTATAAGCTTGCACACCTGTCCAGATGTCTACTTTTTTATCTTCGGCATACTCTAAAACCTTGCAAAGATTTGCTACACCTTGTTGTATGCTCTCGTCTTCAGTTAAAATACTGTTTCGGTCTCCATTTAAGCTTTCGCTTGACTGCATAACATCTGCTGCATTCCCTTTTGTCTCTGTATAAATAATGGCCAACGCCAACCTCGTATCACCTTCTAGTCCTTGAGCTTTAAGTGTTGCATCAACCGCCTTTTCATACTTCATCACATTTTTTACATTTGTATAAGTTCTATGCGCATAAAAAACTGCTCCAACTACTACTACAAGTAGTGTGAGCTTGATAAAGAGCTTCAAAATTTTCAACATTTGTCTATTACCTAATCATTCTTTCTGATGGCCGTACTTCAACTTCAGTTTGTACTTCTGCCATCTTGTCATGTTAAAAACTTCTCTAGCATGTCCACCTCTTTACTTATCACTGTTCATATTATTCTTTATCCGGTGGAAGTCTTGTTAAAAAAGTTGTACCTATATTCTAGACCAAAGGAAAGGTCTTTGTCAAATTTAATGCAAATTGACGTACTTCTTGGAGTGTTACTTCGTCATCTTTATTTGACAGTGCTTTAACAATCATTTGAGCAATCTTACGACTTTCTTCTTCTTTCATCCCGCGACTCGTAATTGCTGCTGCTCCGATACGTACACCACTCGTTTCAAAAGGACTGAGTTTTTCTCCTGGAACCGAATTTTTGTTAAGCGTAATGTTGACCGTGTCTAAAAGATTTTGCGCTTCTTTGCCGTTAATTCCTAACTCTGTTACCTTCACTAAAAACAGATGATTATCTGTTCCATCTGAAACAACGTGTAAACCTGCTCGTCTAAACTCATCAGCCATAGCTGCTGTATTTTTCAACACTTGTCCGATATAATCTGTAAATTCTGGCTCTAAGGCTTCTTTAAAAGCAATCGCTTTAGCCGCTATCACATGCTCCAATGGTCCACCTTGTAAACCCGGAAAAATTGCACTGTTAATTTTTTTTGCCAAATCTGCATCATTTGTGAGAATCAGACCACCGCGTGGCCCACGCAAGGTTTTGTGTGTTGTAGAAGTCACGACATCTGCGTAAGGGAGTGGACTTGGATGGTGTCCAGTAGCCACAAGACCAGCGATGTGAGCCATATCTACCATCAATTTAGCACCAACTTTATCTGCAATTTCCCGGAATTTTGAAAAATCTATAATCCGTGAGTAAGCCGATGCTCCAGCAATGATAAGTGATGGACGATGTTTTTCAGCTTGTGCTTCAATTTCTTCAAAGTCCAGTAATTCTGTTTCTGGATGAAGACCGTAAGAAACGAAATTATACATTTTGCCAGAAAAATTAACTTGTGAACCGTGAGTCAAATGCCCACCAGCATTCAAGTCCATTCCTAGCACAGTATCTCCTGGTTCTATGAGTGCCATATAGGCTGCTGCATTGGCTTGTGATCCTGAGTGCGGCTGCACATTCGCAAACTCAGCATGGAAAAGCGCTTTTGCACGCTCAATAGCCAAATTTTCCACCACATCCACAGCTTCTGTTCCACCATAGTAACGCTTTTCAGGATAACCTTCTGCGTACTTATTGGTTAAGACAGATCCTTGCGCTGCACGTACTGCTGGGGATACGATATTCTCAGAAGCAATTAATTCAATCGTCTTCTGTTGACGTGTTTCTTCTGCATGAATAGCAGTCCAAAGTTCTGGATCAAGCGCTTCAAAATTATATATTTCCATATATGTCTCCTTTGCCATATGCGTTGCTCTCTCTAATTTTGTTAATAAAGGCGCAACTTTTGTACATCTTCCATTATATCTAAAGCAAAAGACTGAACCAAATGATTTGTTTAAACAATTTCAGATAATTCTGGAACTGCATCAAGGAGCTCTTTCGCTGTAATCGCTCCTTGTCGTAAAATTTTGGGTTTATCTGTAGAAAGATCTAGAATAGTTGTATCTAGGCCGTAAACACTGTCATCTTGAATAGAGACTGCCGCTTTATCCAAGATATCTGTCGTTAACTCATTATAAAATTGTGGGCTAGGGGCTCCTGTTAGGTTTGCTGATGGCCCAACTAGGACACCTAAAGCTTTAATCACTTCTTGTGTTGCTCGGACGGAAGGCATTCGAAACCCTACTGTGCTCTTGCCAACATGAATCCACTCAGGTACTTCTGAACTTGCTTCTAAAATAATCGTCAACGGTCCTGGAAGAAAAGTTTTCACTAGTTTTTCTAAATATAGAGGTTGGTGGGTTGAGTATTTCAAAATCTTATTGTAGTCTGCCACATTCATGTTTAGTGCCTTATCAACGGGGCGTCCTTTTACAGCATACAATCTTTGTACAGCTGCTTCGTTTGTTGCATCAGCAAATATACCATAAACTGTCTCAGTAGGTAATACAGCTAGCTCTCCTGCTTTTAAAACTTCTATTGCTTTTTCAACTGTCATTTTATAATTTCCTCTCCATGTAGCCTTTGACTTTAAGTAACACTTCTTTATCATAAATGGGAGAGACCTAATAGTCAACAAAATCGTTTTTTTATTTTATCTTGAATAGTCAAGTTAAGTGCAACACCTCTTCAAAAAAGATTTCATAAGGTGTTTTCCAGCCCAAGACCTTTTTTGGTCTTAGATTAAGTTTTTCAATATATTTATCAATGGTTTCAGAAGGTACTTCATCCAT